>DATBYI010000458.1:0-6111 GCA_036513815.1 Solirubrobacteraceae bacterium | reverse complement strand
GACCGCGCCGGGCGTCGAGGCCAGGTCGAGCAGCTGCTCGGCCGTGACGTGCACGTCGTCGCGCTTGCGCGAGACCTGGTTCGGCGCGCCGTTCAAGCCCTTCTCGAACACCTCGCGGGCGACCGGAACGAGGTCGGGGTGGGCCACCCAAGTGCCGTCGTAGCCCTGAGAGACCTCGCGCTCCTTGTCGGCGCGGACGCCGTCGAGCGCCTTCCGGTTCTCCTCCTCCTCGCCCTTGCGCGAAGGGATTAGCGCCGACATCCCGCCCATCGCGTGGGCCTCGCGCCGGTGGCACGTGGCGGCCAGTAGCTCGGTGTAGGCGCGCATGAAAGGGACCGTCATGGTGACGTCGCTGCGGTCCGGCAGGACCATCTCGCGCCGGTCGGGGAAGCACTTGATCGACGAGAAGATGTAGTCCCAACGGCCGGCATTGAGGCCGGCCGAGTGCTCGCGGAGCTCGTAGAGGATCTCGTCCATCTCCAACGCCGCGGGCAGGGTTTCGATCAGGACAGTCGCCTTAATCGTGCCGCGCGGGATCCCCAGCCAATCCTGCGCGAAGCCGAACGCGTCGTTCCACAGCCGCGCCTCGAGGTGCGACTCCATCTTGGGGAGGTAGAAGTAGGGACCGCTGCCCTGGCGAAGCAACTGCCGGGCGGAGTGGAACATGTAGAGGCCGAAGTCGAAGAAGGCGCCGGCCACGGGCTCGGAGTCGACCAGCAGGTGGCGCTCGGGCAGGTGCCAGCCTCGAGGGCGCACGAGCAGCGTCGCCCGATCCTCGTCGAGCTCGTAGCGCCGGCCGTCGGAGTCGCGGTAGGTGATCGTGCCCGCGATCGCGTCCCGAAGATTGCGCTGACCCTCCACCATGTTGCGCCAGGTCGGCGAGTTCGCGTCCTCGAAGTCGGCCATGAACCCGTCAGCGCCAGAATTCAACGCGTTGATCACCATCTTGCGGTCGGTCGGTCCGGTGATCTCGACCCAGCGCTGCTGCATGTCGGGCGGGGCGGGCGCGACCGTCCAGTCGCCCTCGCGGATCTCTCGCGTGTCGGGCAGGAAGCCGAGCATCTCCCCCGCCCTCAGCCGTTCGCGGCGCCGGGCGCGCGCCTCGAGCAACTCGCGCCGGCGCGAGGCGAATTGGTGCTGGAGCTCCCCGACGAACTCGAGCGCGTCGGGGGTCAGGATCTCCTCGAAGCCCGCGTGCATGGACCCTTGGAGCTCGAGATGGGCGCGCGGGCTCACCCGTTCATCCTTTCACTCATTGCGCACTGGCTGATGTTTCCCGGCCCGAGTGCCTGATAACCCGGCGCACGCGGCGGCTCGCGCGCGGCCCGGTTCGCATAGGGTTCCGGGCCGTATGCAGCTTGGCCTGTCCCTCGGCTACCTGATCCCCGGCGTCACCCCGGCCGACCAGCTCGCGGTCGTGCAGGAGGCCGAGCGGCTGGGCTACGACTCGGTGTGGGCGGCCGAGGCGTACGGATCGGACACCGCCACCGTGCTCGCGTGGCTCGCGGCGGGAACGAGCAAGATCAAGCTCGGTTCGGCCATTTTCCAGATGCCCGCGCGGTCCGCGGCGATGACCGCAATGACCGCGGCCACGCTCGATCAGCTCTCAGGCGGGCGGATGCTGCTCGGGCTTGGCACCTCAGGGCCCCAGGTGGCGGAGGGGTGGCACGGCCAGCGCTTCGGCCGGCAGCTCCAGCGGACCCGGGAATACGTCGCGGTGGTCCGGCTCGCGCTGGCCCGCGAGCGCGTCGAGTTCCACGGGGAGACGCTCGAGCTGCCACTGCCCGACGGGCCGGGCAAGCCGCTCAAGCTGATGATCGCGCCGGTGCAGGAGCAGATACCGATCTACCTGGCCGCGATCGGGCCGAAGAACACCGCGCTGGCAGGCGAGATCGCCGACGGGTGGCTGCCGATCTTCTTCTCGCCCGAGCACGTCGGCGATGTCCGGCAGCTACTCGAGGAGGGCGCCGAGCGGGGCGGCCGGTCGCTCGAGCATTTCGATATCGCGCCGACCGTGAACACCTACGTCTCCGATGATCGCCCGGCGGCGCGCGACCGGATGCGCCCGTTCCTGGCGCTCTACATCGGGGGCATGGGCTCGCGCAAGCAGAACTTCTACAACCAGCTCGTCCAGCGCTACGGGTTCGAGGACGCGGCGCGCGAGGTACAGGACCTGTATCTCGAGGGCAAGAAGGAAGAGGCCGCGGCGGCGCTGCCCGACGAGCTGATCGACCTGGTCACGCTGTGCGGTCCCCGGGACGCGGTGCGCGACCGGCTGGCCGCCTTCCGCCAGGCCGGCGTGGGCACGCTGACGATCGCCCCCACGGCGTGGACGACGGAAGAGCGGATCGAGCAGCTGCGCGCGGTGGCCGAGCTCGCGGAGTGAGTCGGTTCTTCCTGGGCGCGTTCGGAGAGCCCGGACACGCCTTTCCGATGCTCGCGCTCGGCGCGCGACTGGCCGCACGCGGGCACGAGGTGACCTTCGAAACGTGGTCCCGGTGGCGCGAGCACATCGAGGCGGCCGGGATGCGGTTCGAGCCCGCGCCCGAGTACCCGCTCTTCCCCCTCCCCGGCGAGCCGTTCAGGATGTACGAGACGGTCGCGTTGGCCACCGGCCAGACCCGGCAGACGGTCGCCGAGCTACGGCCCGATGCGGTCGTGCACGACATCCTCACGCTCGCGCCGGCGCTGGCCGGCGAGCTCGAGGGCGTGCCCGTGGCCACGCTGGTCCCCCACCTCTACCCGGCCGGTGCCGACGCCTTCCCTCCCTATGCGCTCGGCGCACGGCTCCCGCGGACGGCCCTCGGGCGCGGACTGTGGCGCACGGTTGAGCGCTGGACGCAGTCCGGACTGCGCCAGGGTCGCGCCGAGCTGAACGACACCCGCGCGAAGGTCGGTCTGCCTCCGGTGGCGCGCCTGCACGGCGGCCTGAGCGAGCGGCTGTGCCTGGTCGGGACCTTCCCGCAGCTCGAGTATCCCCGGCGGTGGCCGGGGGGTGTCCACGTCGTCGGGCCGATCATGTGGGAGCCCCCGTTCGGACCCGTCGAGCCGCCACCGGGCGAGGGCCCGCTCGTTCTCGTGGCCCCGTCGACCGCGCAGGATCCCGATCACCGGCTGCTGCGGGCCGCCCTCGCCGGTCTCGGAGAACTGCCCATCCGCGTGCTCGCGACGTGGAACCGCCGCCCCCTACCGCGCGACGCGCCGGTCGTCGTCCCCGCCAACACCCGCCTGGTCGAGTGGATCTCCTATTCGCAGACGATGCCCGCCTGCGCGTTAGTTATCTGCCATGCCGGCCACGGAACGATGGCCCGCGCCCTGGCCGCCGGCTGTCCCGTCGTGGCCGTGCCGCACTGCGGGGACATGGCCGAGAACGCCGCTCGGGCGGACTGGGCCGGCGTGGGCGTCAGGCTGCCGTGGCGCTTCCTCGGCCCGGCCGCGCTGCGCCTGGCCGTCCAGCGGGCGCTGTCGGAGGGCTCGCTCGCGGGGCGCGCACGCGCACTGGCCGGATGGGGCGCCGCCAACGACGGCGCCGAGCGCGCCGCGACGCTCGTCGAGGAGCTCGCGCGTGAGGGTTCGAGGTCTGGTGGTCGGCGCCTGTCCGCGGCGTCTTAGGAGTGCTCGGCGGCGCCTGACGGCGGCGCCTTAGGCCGGGCGCGCACGAACTCGATCAGCTCCCGTCCGTCGCCTTCGACGACGTCCATCGGCTCGCCCGAGCAACTGCACAGCTCCACCACGGCCCGCTCATCGCTCACCACGAGTGTGCGCCAGATCGCGCCGTGCAGCTCCCAGTCCTCGAGTTCGGCGATGGTCAGTCCCGACCGCATCCTGCCTCACTCAATCTGATCCACGTCGCCGGTGGCCGACGGCGTGGCAGCTCCGGGGGTGGGACTCGAACCCACAACATTTCGGTTAACAGCCGAACACTCTGCCGATTGAGTTACCCCGGATTAGGGTGTATCGAACTTCGCCTGTCAGGTCACCGCGCTCGTCACCTAACGACACTGCGCTCGAGCGCTCCAACACTGTATCGGGAAGACTGGCGGCGCCAGCGGACCCGTTGCGTCGCTCTCAACCCGCTTATTGATCGGCCGGACGGAGCGGAAATGAAGCGCACTCCTAACGTGCGCCCAATACCACGCTCGTCCCCGAGCATGATCGACCAACCGGGGGCAACGATGCTGGCGCGCAGTTCACCGGGCCTTGACCCACCGCGTCATTGCGACTGCATACCATCGCTGCGGTTTGTCTCCTCGACGCCCACGTGAGCGCATGGGACCGTGGTGCTGACCGGCGGGGGTGCCGGGGGCCCGCGCGGCCCCGCGCCGGCCCTGGTCGCATGGCTCGCCGCCGGGCTGGTGGCGGCGGCACTGCTGCTCGCCGGCTGCGGCGGTGGCGGCTCCTCGCTCCCGACCGGACCGGCCTCGACCGAGTCGACCGCCAACCCGCTCAGCACCGCCACGGTCGGGCCGCAGCCGCCCGCCATCGGCATCCACAAGATCCGTCACATCGTGATCATCATGCAGGAGAACCGGTCCTTCGATTCCTACTTCGGGACCTACCCCGGCGCCGACGGCATCCCCGGCCTGGCCGGGAACCCCGGCACGGTGCCCTGCGTTTCCGATCCCTCCACCGGAGGGTGCGTGCGTCCGTATCACGACACGCAGGACATGAACCTGGGCGGACCGCACAGCTTCGTCAACGCCGAGGCGGACATCGACGGAGGCACGATGGACGGGTTCGTCGGCGAGCAGGAAAAGGGTATGGCCAGCTGCGCCCAGACGTTCAACCCCGCCTGCGGCAACGCCGGCAGCACGCCCGACGTGATGGGCTACCACGACGGCGCGGACATCCCCAACTACTGGACCTACGCGCGCGACTTCGTGCTCCAGGACCACATGTTCGAGTCAAACCTCTCCTGGAGCCTTCCAGCGCACCTGTACATGGTGTCCGAGTGGTCGGCCCGCTGCAGCGTCCAGGGGGATCCGATGAGCTGTCGCAACGCACTCCAGAACCCCCAGAACCCCCCCGACTTCGCACGCCGGATCGGCAGCCGGAACCCAGGCGATCCGAACTACGCGTGGACCGACCTGACCTACCTTCTGCATCAGAACGGGGTGAGCTGGGCGTACTACGTCTTCAAAGGGTCAGAGCCCGACTGCGACGACGACGCGGCGATGTCGTGCGCGCCCGTCGGCCAGAGCGCCAAGACGCCGGGCATCTGGAACCCGTTGCCGTACTTCACCGACGTCCAACAGGACGATCAGGAGGCGAACATCCAGTCGCTGTCGGACTTCTTCTCCGCCGCGAAGGCGGGGTCACTGCCCGCGGTGTCGTGGATCGTCCCCAACGGGACGGTGTCGGAGCACCCGCCTGGTCTGATCACCGCCGGTCAGACCTACGTGACGGGGCTGATCAACACGATCATGCAGAGCCCCGATTGGGACAGCACCGCGATCTTCCTGGCCTGGGATGACTGGGGCGGCTTCTACGACCACGTCCAGCCGCCTCGGGTGGACCAGAACGGGTACGGCCTGCGCGTCCCCGGGCTGGTCATCAGCCCATACGCCAAGCAGGGCTTCATCGACCATCAGACGCTCAGCTTCGACGCTTACGTGAAGTTCATCGAGGATGACTTCCTGGACGGCCAGCGCCTCAATCCACAGACCGACGGCCGTCCCGACCCCCGCCCCGACGTCCGCGAGGACGAACCGATCCTGGGGAACCTGACCGCCGACTTCGACTTCAACCAGGCGCCGCGGCCGCCCTTCATCCTGCCGGTGGAGCCGCAGACCGACCTGGTCGAGCCCGCACGACCCGCCCGGCGCGCCCGCGCCGCCACGGTGTCCGGCCTAACGCCGTTCGAGCTGCGTGCAGCGGCAGGCTACCTGGGCATGAGGCCGGCCCAGCTGCGGGCCGAGCTGCGATCTGGCAGAAGCATGCGACAGATCGCTCGGGCGCACGACACGACGGTGGCAGCCATCCGCCGCGCGGTGCTCGCCGCCGAACGGCGCTAAGGCGCCTTATTCGCGTGCTCACACCGCCCGCTCAAGGCGCGTCGTGACCGCCCGGCGCGCGCTCCGGACCGCCTCCCGCTCGCGAGCGAGCTCGGGG
>DATBYI010000457.1:0-6374 GCA_036513815.1 Solirubrobacteraceae bacterium | reverse complement strand
CCCAACGTCTCGGCGGCTTCGGCGGCGATCTTCTGCACGATCACGGTGAGCGGGAAAACGGAAAGAGCCTCGCCGAGCTCGGGGCGCGCGAACTCGCTGACTACGGTGCCCTGTGCTCTCGCGATCTCGGCCAGTTGCCTGAGGCGGTCAGATCCGGTGCCGCTGTCCAGGCACACAAGCGAGTCGTCAGCACCAAGAGCCACCGCCGGCCCGTGCAGGATGGACTCGCACGCGAGTCCCTCGGTGGCGACCAGCGCGGTTTCTCTGACCTTCAGCGCGCCCTCTGCGGCCGTCCAGGCGTTGATTCCCACGCCGGCGAACTCCAACAGCCGCGTCGGCGGACTCACCCCCACGGGACCGTTCGCCAGCTCGCGGGCCACGGCGTCCGGAACGTCCTGAAGCGTTCCTAGAGCGGCACCCAGGCGCTCAGCGAGCTGCGCAACGCGCATCAGAGCGCCGAGATGGCTCGCCGTAAACGCCGCCGAGACCTCCTCCGGAGACGTCTCCAGATCTGCATCCGGATTGCCTCGCTTGGATATCACGACGGTCGGAACACCGGTGGCTTTGGCACGCTCGAGCACTTCGGAGGTAAACAGCTTGGTGCCCCGATGGCTGAGCAGCAGGAGCGCGTCGTCGGGCCCCGGGAAGGGATGGCCGGCGGCGGCATCGGCGGCCGGAACAGCCCACGCGTCGGTGCCGCCCATCCGCAAAAACCAGGCCCCCTGATTAGCGGCGTGCCAGCTGGTGCCGGTCCCGACGACCAACACTCGCCGACCGGCGAGTCGCTGCGCCGCAGACTTGAGCCCTCGTTGGTCGTCGAGCAGGCGCCGAAGGACATCGGGCTGCGTCGACATCGTCTCACGCATCGCGCTCATCGCACCACCTTGTCTCCGGATGGCCGAAACGTATCGCTTCGCGCATCCGGGCTCGGTTCGGGCCCGATCTACGAACGGGCGGCCGGGCTAGCATCGAACCTCGGATCCGTCAACTTCAGTTACTCACGAACCGGAAGGCACCATGGAGATTGGAATCATCGGAGCAGGACACATCGGCGGGTCGCTGACGCGTCGGCTCGCAGGGCTCGGTCATGCCGTGCGAGTGTCGAACTCTCGCGCTCCGGAGACCCTGGCCGAACTGGCCGCTGAGACCGGCGCGACCGCGGTCTGGGCAGGCGAGGCCGCCACGGACGCCGACCTCGTCATCGTGAGCATCCCGGAGAAGAACGTCGTCGATCTCGCGCCCGGCATCGTCGCTGGCGCGAAGCCGAGCGCGCCGGTCATCGAGACCAACAACTACTACCCGCGCGAGCGCGACGGCCTGATTGCGGAAATCGAGGCCGGCACGCCGGAGAGCGTCTGGGTTTCCGAGCAGCTCGGCGTCCCTGTGTTCAAGGTGTTCAACGGGATCTTCTGGAAGCATCTGCTCGAGGGCGGGCTGCCGCGCGGTAGTGCCGGACGCATCGCGCTGCCGATTGCCGGCGATGACGCCGCCGGCAAGCAGATCGTGTCCGACCTCGTCGACGAGCTGGGCTTCGACCCGGTCGACGGGGGGACGCTGGCCGAATCCTGGCGCCAGCAGCCCGGAACGCCGGTCTACGGAGCGGATCTGGACGCCGAGGGAGTGATCCGAGCGCTCGCCGCGGCGTCGCCCGAACGCCAAGACGCGTTTCGCGCGGCGGGGTGACACACGCCGGCTTGACGCCGCCAACGCAATGGAGCTGACCTACCTGAGCGGCGCCGACGTCGACGCGCTCGCGCTGACCGATTCGGAGATCCTCGATTCGATCCGCGCTGTGCTGGCCGCGCAAGGCCGCGGCGAGACCGTGATTGAGCCTCGGACGCATCTGTTCCCGCGCCGGGGAGCCGAGGCGTCACGCGGGCATTTCAACGTTCTGCGTGGCGCTGTCCCGGAGTTCGCCGGGGTCAAGGTGGTGGGCGACTATGTGGGGAACCATCTGCTCGGGCTACCGTCGGAGCTGGCCCTGCTGCTTCTGCTTGACCCGGACACGGGCGTGCCGCGGGCGATCGTCGACGCAACCGCGATCACCGAGATGCGGACCGGAGCCGTCACCGCGATCGGCGCCGAGTACCTGGCCCGACGCGGCGCGCGCTCTTTGGGTCACGTGGGCGCGCGAGCCACCTCGTACTGGAACGTGCGGCTTGTCTGCGAGGTGCTTCCCGACCTGCAGGACATTCGGGTGCACTCCCTGCGCCCGGAGAGCCGAGAGGCGTTCGCGCGGCGGCTCACCGACGAGCTCGGGCGCGACGTACGTGCGGTGGCGAGCTGGGAGGAGTGCGTCAGGGATGCCGACGTCGTGGTCGAGGCCAGCCGTCTGACCGAGCCCGCGCCTCTGCTCCGGACCGAGTGGATACGGCCGGGAGCGCTGGTCATCCCCTACGGTACGGTCAGCGCGGTCGAGCTCGACCTGACCGACATCATGGACAAGGTCGTGGTCGACGACTGGGGGCAAGCCGGCGTCGGCCCACTCGGCTCGCTGCGCGCCCACGTCGACTCCGGCCGCCTGTCGGAGGCGAACCTACACGCCGAGCTCGGTCAGATCGTGGCCGGTGCGCGGCGAGCGCGCGAGCGCGAAGACGAGACGATCCTGTTCTGGCACCGCGGCCTTTCGATCACTGACATTGCGCTCGGTGAGACCCTGCTCCGGAAGGCCGAGCGCGAAGGCGTCGGCATCCACCTTCCGTTCGGCCCGCCCGTGGCGCGCGGCTAGATCGGCGTCAACCGCGGGAGCGCGGGCTGCGCAGGACGACCAGCGACCGCGCGGTCAGCGCCACCGGAGTCGCTGGATCGAGCGCGCGCCCGTGGGTGGTCGGGTCGGCGGTGTCGACCTCGACCTGCCAGGTGAGACCTCGGGCCGACGTGGGGACCATGAAGTCAAGCGGTTCCCACCAGGCGTTCAGCATGATCAGAAACGGGTCGTCCGGGCGAGTGTCGTCGCCGGTCGCGCCGCTGAGGGCCATGGTCACCGCCCGCGCGAACGAGGCGCTCCAGTCGCCGGGCGTCATCGGCAGGCCGTCCGGCCGGTACCAATCGAGGTCGTCGCGCGTGGTGTCGTGAGCGGGTGTGCCGGTGAAGAACTGACGTCGCCGGAACACGGGATGCTCTTCACGGAGCCGGCACAGGCCTGCGGCGAACTGGACCAGGTCGTCGTGCGCCGCGACTTCGTTCCAGTCGAACCAGGTCAGCTCGTTGTCCTGGCAGTAGGCGTTGTTGTTGCCGTTCTGCGTGCGGGCGAACTCGTCGCCGCCGAGAACCAGCGGGGCGCCCTCGGACAGCAGCAGCGTGGCCAGGAGGTTCCGCCGTTGCCGCGCCCGTAGCTCGGAGACCGCAGGATCGTCGGTGGGTCCCTCCACGCCGCAGTTCCAGCTGCGGTTGTCATCGGTGCCGTCCCGGTTGCCCTCGCCGTTGGCCTCGTTGTGCTTACTGTTGTAGCTGACCAGGTCGGCGATTGTGAACCCGTCGTGCACCGTGACGATGTTCACCGAGGCGGTAGGCCGGCGGCCACCGTGACCGAACAGGTCCCGCGAACCGGCCATTCGAGTGGCGAGATCCGGCAGCGTTCCCTCTGCTGCCCGCCAGAAGTCCCGCACGGTGTCGCGGTACCGGCCATTCCACTCGCTCCAGCCGGCGGGGAACTGACCTAGGTCGTAGCCCCCCCAACCGATGTCCCACGGCTCGGCGATCAACTTGACCTGGCCGAGGCCCGGGTCCTGGCCGATCGCCTCGAGGAACGCCGAGTGCTGGTCGAAGTCGCTGCTGGCCCGTCCCAGGCTCGCGGCCAGGTCGAAACGGAAGCCGTCCACGTGCATTTCTTGCACCCAGTAGCGAAGCGAGTCCATCACCAGCCTCAGCGCCGGCGGCGACTGCAGATCCGTGGTGTTGCCCACGCCGGTGTCGTCCACGTAGCGCCCGCGGTCATCCGCGAGTCGGTAGTAGCCCGCGTTGTCGATCCCCCGGAAGCACAGCGTCGGCCCCCACTCGTTCCCTTCCGCGGTGTGGTTGAACACCACGTCGAGGATCACCTCGAGGCCCGCGGCGTGCAGGGCCTTGACCATCTGGCGGAACTCGTCCACCTGCCCGCCGCCGTCGCCCGCGGCGGCGTACTCGTTGTGCGGCGCGAAGTAGCCGATCGACTGGTAGCCCCAGTAGTTGCGCAGACCACGCTCGACGAGTTGCGCATCGTGTACGAACTGGTGGACGGGTAGCAGCTCCACGGCGGTGACGCCGAGCCGTTTCAGGTGCGCGATCGCGGCTGGGTGCGCGAAGCCCGCGTAGGTGCCGCGCAGGTGATCCGGGACGTCGGCGTGAAGCTTCGTGAAACCTTTGACGTGCACCTCGTAGAAGATCGAGTCGGCCATCGGGCGGTCCGGGCGACGATCCTCGCCCCACTCGAACTCTCCGCCGGCGAGGAGCAGCGAGCGCGGCACATAGGGCGCGGAGTCGGAGTCGTCGGGCCGGTCTGGGGCGTCGGGCGCGTGCCCGTACACGGACGGATGCCACTGCACGCGTCCGGCCACGGCGCGTGCGTATGGGTCGAGCAGCAGCTTGGCCGGGTTGCAACGCAGGCCGGCGGCTGGATCCCACGGGCCGTGCACCCGGTACCCATAGCGCTGCCCCGGTCGCGCGGTCGGGAGGTATCCCTGCCAGACGCCGCCGTCGCCCTGGATCAGGCTCCACCGCGTCTCCTCTCCGCTTTCACCGAATAGACACAACTCCACCGCGTCCGCCACGCTGCTGTAGAGAGCGAATGTGGCGCCGGTGCCGTCGTGATGGGCGCCGAGGGGCGGCGTGTGAGCAGGGGATTCGAGCGAGCGGCTCGTCGACTCTACGGTCATCGATCGGTCTCCTCAGTCAGCGCGCGGGCGGGTCACTGCACAGCCTCGCTTCCCGCCGGGTCGGATGCAAGAGAGCGCACATGCCGGGCCGTCGGGTGTGGGCACCGTTGCGCGGGTCCTCGCGGCGGGTCAGACTCGGGCCATGACGACTGCACACAGCACCCTGGACACTCCTGAGCACGCCCGGCTCGAGCAGGCCCGCACCGACGAGATGCCCTGGAAATCGTGGGGGCCGTACCTGAGCGAGCGCCAGTGGGGCACCGTTCGCGAGGACTACAGCTCCGACGGCGACGCGTGGAACTACTTCACCCACGACCAGGCTCGCTCGCGCGCGTACCGATGGGGCGAGGATGGAATCGCGGGAATCTGCGACGAGCGACAGCGGCTGTGCCTCGCCCTCGCGCTCTGGAATGGAGCCGACGCCATCCTCAAGGAGCGGATGTTCGGGCTGTCCAACAGCGAGGGCAACCACGGCGAGGACGTCAAGGAGTACTGGTTCTACCTTGACAGCACGCCCACCCACTCCTACCTGAAGTGCCATTACAAGTATCCGCAGCGGGCGTTTCCGTATCTCGACCTCGTCACGACCAACGGCCGTCGAAGCAAGGAGGAGATGGAGTACGAGCTTCTCGACACCGGCATCTTCGACGACGATCGCTATTTCGACGTGGTCGTCGAGTACGCGAAGGCGGCACCAGACGACATCTCGATGCTCGTCACGGTGCACAACCGCGGGCCGGATCTGGCGACGCTCCACCTCCTCCCAACGCTGTGGTTCCGGAACACGTGGTCGTGGGGCGACGACGTTCCCAAGCCCACGATCGCGGCGAGCAGCGAGGGCGCCGTACGCGCCACCCACCGCGAGCTTGGCGAGTGGGACCTGTTCGTCGATTCGACGGCGCAGTTGCTGTTCTGTGAGAACGAGACCAACAACGAGCGGTTGTTCGGAACGCCGAACGCTTCGCGATACGTCAAGGATGGGGTGAACGATTACGTGGTCGGCGGCACCGACGGCGCGGTCAACCCTGATCGCACCGGGACCAAGGTGGCCGCCCACCGCGTACTGGAGGTTCCGGCCGGCCAGAGCGTGGAGATGCGCGTCCGCTTGGCCGCGAACCGCGGCTCCACCGGCGGCCAAGGAGTGGGTACTCAGCCGTTGGGACCGAGTTTCGACCGCGTGATGCACGCCCGCCGCGATGAGGCGGACCAGTTCTACGCCACCGTGATCCCGGCGGCGCTCAGCGCCGATCAGGCGCTGGTCATGCGCCAGGCACTCGCCGGCATGTTGTGGGGCAAGCAGTACTACGAGTACGACGTGCACCGCTGGCTGCGCGAGCACGGCGTCGACCCTTGGGGCCCGAACGCACCCAGCAGTGGCCTGCGCAACGTCCAGTGGTTTCACATGCTCGCCGAGGACATCATCTCGATGCCCGACAAATGGGAATACCCCTGGTTCGCGGCCTGGGACCTTGCTTTTCACTGCGCCCCACTGTCACTGGTTGACGTCGATTTCGCCAAGGA
>DATBYI010000456.1:0-4964 GCA_036513815.1 Solirubrobacteraceae bacterium | reverse complement strand
TGATCGTCTTCACGCGTCGGCCGCGATCCGGAAGCCGGCGAAGATCTGGCGGCGCTGGGGGTAGTCCCAGTTGCGGAAGCTCGTGGAGGCGACTCGCGACCGGGTCGCCCACGACCCGCCGCGGAGCACGCGGTACTCCGTCCCGAAGAAGACCTCGGAGTACTCCCGGTAGGGGTACGCGGCGAATCCGGGATAGCGCTCGAAGAAGCTCGAGGTCCACTCCCACACGTCGCCGATCATCCCCAGGCAGCCGTAGGGGGACGCTCCGGCCGGGTAGGCGCCCGCCGGGACCGCGCCGCACCCGCGCTGGTCGAGGTTCGCGTGGAGCCCGGGCACGGGACGCCGGCGTCCCCACGGGTAGGGGTGCGCGGCCTGCGCGTGCTCGTCCCAGCTCGCCGCCTTCTCCCACTCGAATTCGGTCGGGAGTCGCAGACCTCGAGCGCGGGCGAACGCGTCGGCCTCGTACCAGGTCACGTGTACGACCGGGCGGTCAGGGTGAAGCGGCTCGAGGCCTCCAAGCCGGGACTCGGCGGTGCGGTCGGCCGTCCAGCCTCCCGGACCGGTGATCTCGAACTCCTCCTTCCACGCCCAGCCCTCGTCGGACCACCACTCGCGGCGCTCATAGCCGCCGTCCTCGATGAAGCCGAGGTAGGCACCGTTGGTGACCGGCGTGCGTCCGATCAGGAAGCGAGCGACCTCGACGCGCTGGCGCGCCCGCTCGTTGTCGTAGGCGAAGCCGCGCGCGGGGGCCCCAATCGTGCAGGGCCCGGGCGGGATCTCGATCAACTCGAGACCGGTGTGCGTCCCGCTCGGCGCGCCGTCCGGGACGGGGCGGCGGCCGGCCAGCTCGTAGCCGGGGAGTGCGGCCAGCATGAGCGTCTGGAGCATCGTCTCGTTGTGTTGATGTTCGTGACGCAGCACCATCTCGTGAAGGACTCCGTCGCCGACACCGCGCTCGTCGATTACGTCGAGCACGCGCGCGCGGACGTCGTTGAGGTACTGACGCGCCTGGGCCGGCCCGAGCAGCTCGATATCGCCCCGGAGCGCCCGCGGGGTCTCGAACGCGTCATACGTGGCGGTGAGCTCCTCGCGCAGGAGCGGCCGCTCACCGTAGCGGTGGGCGAGCCACAGGTCCTCGTACGCGGCAATGTGCGCAAGGTCCCACACCAGCGGGCTCATGAGCGGCGAGTGAACGCGCTCCAGGTCCTCGTCGGAGACCGACGCCACGAGCGCCAGCGTGCGACGTCTTCCTTCCTCGAGCGCCTCGACCATCCGCGCCGCGGCGGGAGAGGTGCTTGCCGTGGCGGGTCCGATCACTGCTCCGATTGTGGCACGTCACTTCATTAACTTGAGAGGAATTGAGGTCAGCTTTTGACAGTGACTTCTAGTTAACCGTTTCACCCACGCAGGTGAATCGGTTAACCAATCTCAGGTGAAACGATTCACCTGAGCGCGTACCGCAGATACAGAGCGCTCTCGAGCTCGAGCGCCCATAGGAGATCGAGCGGACGCAACTCCGCCAACGCCGGCCCGTTCGTGATGCTCGGCGCGCCGCCACCGCCCGAGAGCTTCGCCGCCATCGACAGGAACAGCTCGTCGATGAGGTCTTCCTGGAGGAGCGCCCCGAACAGCGTCGGGCCGCCCTCGCACAGCAACGAGTGGACGTCGAAGGAGGAGCGCAGCCGCCGCATCATCGTGGTCAGGGTCAGCTCGCCGGGATCCAGGCGGACGACCTCGACCTCGGCGGCGAGCCCGGTCGTGTCCAGGCCGATGGGCGTGAACACCACGATGCGCGAGGACGCGTCGGCGAACAGCGGGATATCGGTCGGGATGTCGCCACTGCGGCTGAAGACGCAGGCCAGCGGGTCGGGCGCGAGGCCCGATGCGGAGCGTCGTTGCCGGCGCTCGGGATCGCGGACGAGGCGCCCGTAGCGTTCGGTCCGGAGCGTCCCGGTGCCGACCAGGATCGCGTCGACGTGCTCGCGCAGTCCGTGGAACAGCTCGCGGTCGACGTCGTCGCTCAGCCACCGGGAACGGCCGCGGAAGGCGGCGTGCCCGTCTGCGCTGGCGACGAAGTTGGCCACCGCGTACGGGCGGTGGCTGGGGGCCTCGCCGGACAGGTTGAGCTCCTCGAGCAGCTGACGTATGTGGATCCGCCTGGGCTCGGGCAGGAGCTGGTTGACGGCCGGGACGGGATCGGGGGAGGGAGGACCTGGGGACACAGCGTGATAAATACACCCCCAGAGCGAACCGCGCTCAGAGGGAGAGGGACATGCTCGACTGCACCTATCGCGTCCAGATTCCCCATCACGCCGGTCAACTGGCGCGCGTCGCTCAGGCGATCGCCAGCGGAGAGGGCCTGATCGGGGACGTTGTCACGGTCTCACGCGGCCGCGAGCACACGGTCCGCGACATCACGATCGAGGTCCGAGACGGCGTCCAGGCCGGCCGGATCGCTGAGCTGCTCGACGCGCTCGAGGGCGTGACCGTCCTCTGGCACCAGGACCGGGCGCTGCTTCGCCACAACGGCGGCAAGCTGAAGATCGTCGCGTGCTGGCCGGTGCGCACCGTCCAGGAGATGCGCGACGTCTACACGCCGGGGGTGGCGCGGGTGTGCACCGCGATCGCCGCCGAGCCCGAGCTGGCGGCGCGCTACACGATGATCTCGCGCAGCGTGGCCATCTGTACCAACGGAACGCGCGTGCTCGGCCTGGGCAACATCGGGCCGGTCGCCTCGATGCCGGTGATGGAGGGCAAGGCGGTGTTCTACGACCAGTTCGTCGGGATCTCGGCCATGCCGATCCTGATCGACACCGGCGACGTCGATGCGTTCGTGGAGACGGTCGTGCGGATCGCCCCGACGTTCGGCGGCATCCACCTCGAGGACATCTCCGCGCCGGAGTGCTTCGAGATCGAGCGCCAGCTGATCGAGCGCCTGCCCCAGCCGGTCATGCACGACGACGTCCACGGCACGGCGGTCGTGTCGCTGGCCGCCGCGATGGTGGCCTGCCGGTATGCCGGCGTCGAGCTGCATGCCGCCACCGTGGGCCAGCTTGGGCTCGGGGCGGCCGGGTACGGAATCGCGGCGCTGATGGTCGACGCCGGCGTGCGGCGCGTCATTGCCTTCGATCCGCTCGAGGCCTCGCACGCCAGGGCTCGCGCCCACGGGGTCGAGATCGCCACGATGGAGCAGGTCATGGCCGAGGCGGACGTAGTCGTCGCCACCACCGGGAGGCCCGGTCTGATCCAGCCGTCCATGATCCGTCCCGGCCAGGTCATCCTCGCGCTCACGAACCCTGAACCTGAGATTGAGCCTGAGGTTGCGGAGGCCGCGGGCGCCGCGTTCGCCGCTGACGGGCGCAGCGTCAACAACGTGGTCGGCTACCCCGGGATCTTCAGCGGCGCGCTCCAGGCCGGCGCGTCCGGGATCAACGTCGAGATGAAGCTGGCCGCCGCCCGCGCGATCGCCGAGCTCGCACCGGCCGAGGAGCTCGTGCCCAACGCGCTCGACCAGGGGGTGCACGATGCCGTGGCCGAAGCGGTCAAGACGGCCGCCGTCAGCAGCGGGATCGCCCATCCGGACCGCGCCACGACGATGCTCTAGTGGGTAGGCTGCCCGCCGATGAACTTCAGGCAGCTCGACCGCGGCGAACTCGTCGCGGTGATCGGCGGGGGGATTTTGGGGGTCTCGGTGTTCCTCGCGTGGTACACGCTCGGCGACCGCTTCGCCATGATCAACACGTGCCGGGGCCCGAACACCTCGTGCAGCGCCTGGAACGCTCTGTCGATCCTCCGCTTTCTGCTCCTCGTGGCGGCCATCGCCCCAGCCGTGCTGGCCTGGATCATCGTGCGCGGTCATGCCCTGTCCTGGCCGCGCGGCGAAATGACCGCGATCATCGCGATCGCTGCGCTGACCTTCACCGTGTTCCGCGGGCTGATCGACAAGCCGGGGACGCCGCCCGGTGAGATCAGCATCTCCTACGGCTGGTGGGTCGGTCTGGCGGGAGGCGTGTTGATCCTGATCGGGTCCGTGTGGCGGGTCCAGCAGACCGCCACGACGCGCAAGCCCCCGGGGCTGCCATGAGCCTTGGCCACGAAAACGCCCGGGTCGATCGCAACTTGGCCCTCGAGCTCGTCCGGGTGACCGAGGCCGCGGCGCTTGCCGCCGCCCGCATGGTCGGGCGGGGCGACAAGGAGGGAGCCGATCAGGCAGCGGTGGACGCGATGCGCAACGTGCTCGAGTCGGTGTCGATGGACGGCGTCGTCGTCATCGGCGAAGGGGAGAAGGACAGAGCGCCGATGCTCTACAACGGCGAGCAGATCGGAGACGGCTCGCCGCCCCAGGTCGACATCGCGGTCGATCCGCTCGAGGGCACGCGCCTGACCGCGCTCGGGATGCCGAGCGCGCTCTCGGTGATCGCCTTGGCCGAGCGCGGCACGATGTTCAACCCGGGCCCGATCGTCTACATGGAGAAAATGGCCGGCGGGCCCGAGATCGCCGACCTGCTCGACCTCGACCGCCCGCTGCCCGAGACGCTCGGCCTCATTGCCGAGCGCAAGAAGATCGACATCCGCGACGTGATGGTGGTCATGCTCGACCGCGAGCGCCACCACGCCGCGATGGCCGAGGTCCGCGACGCGGGCGCCCGCGTGCGCCTGATCCTCGACGGCGACGTGTCGGCGGCGATGCTTGCCGTCTCAGACAACAGCCCGGTCGACCTGCTGTGGGGGATCGGCGGCACTCCCGAGGGCGTGATCAGCGCCTCGGCGATCAAGTGCCTCGGTGGCGAGATCAAGGGGCGGCTGTGGCCGCGCGACGACGAGGAGCGCCAGGCGGCGATCGACGCGGGCTACGACCTCTCGCGCGTGCTGAACGGCGACGACCTGGTCGGGGGAAACGACGTGTTCTTTTCCGCCACCGGGGTGACCGACGGCGACGTGCTCCAGGGAGTGCGCTACCAGGG
>DATBYI010000455.1:0-7595 GCA_036513815.1 Solirubrobacteraceae bacterium | reverse complement strand
CTCGGTCGCCCGATCCGGCGTCGACGGCGTCAACATCCACACCCTGCCGGAGGCGTTCTACAAGCTGTTCGGCTTCACGGACACGGACGGCCACTGGACCGCGTCGGTCAAGCCGGAGTACTACGGGCTGCTGATGTTCGGCCAGGCGGCTCCTCCGGGGTCGCGACTGCTCTCGGTGTCCCCGTCCGCCACCCCGGACCTGCGTGCTTGGGCGACGAAGCTAACGAGCGGCGAGATCCACGTCGTGCTGATCAACGACAGCATGACCACGCCGCACCAGGTGAACCTCACGCCACCGTCCGCCATCCGGGAGGCGCTGCTCGAGACGATGAACGCCCCGAGCGTGAGCGCCACCAGCGGCGTCACGCTCGGGGGTCAGAGCTTCGGGACCGAGACGAGCACGGGCACGCTGACCGGCGCTCAGCAGCTCACCCCCGTCGCGCCGGACGCGGGCGGCCAGTACGAGGTCACGCTTCCACCGGGGAGCGCGGCCATGCTGGCGCTATCGCCCGCCGCTCAGCCAGCCGACCACTGAACGCGCATCGGCAGGCGAGTGATCGTCCGCTCGGTCTGCGTGTAGAGGCGCGTGACCGGTCCATCCAGCTCGTAGTCCGCGACGACCGGCATCAGCTCCTCGAGCACGACCCTCGCCTCGAGCCGCGCCAGCGGCGCCCCGAGGCAGTGGTGGATGCCCTCGCCGAAAGCGATGTTCCGCAACCGCTCGCGGGTGAGGATCAGCTCATCGGGGTCCGTCCAGCGCCGCTCGTCGCGATTGGCCGAGGCCCAGACCAGCAGCACGCGGCTCCCCGATGGGATCGTCCGTCCGCCCACCTCCACGTCGCAAGCGGCGACGCGGGTGAGCCATTGCAGCGGCGCGTCGAACCGGAGTAGCTCCTCGACCGCCGCGGTCGCGATCTGCGGAGACTCCCGAAGCAGCCGCCGCTGATCGGCGAAGCGCCCAAGGTGCAGGAGCGAGCTCGCGATCAGCGCGCTCGTCGTGGTGATCCCGGCGAAAAACAGCAGCATGGCCGAGCCGAGCACCTCGTCCTCGGACAGGGCGCCGGCCCGCTCTGCCTCGACGAACACGCTGAGCAGGTCGTCGCGGGAGCGGCGGCGACGCGCGCGCACCGCATCGAGGATGTAGGCCCTCATCCGATCGCGGGCGTGGAGCGCCGCGGCAGGGAGCTCGACCTGTCCGGGAATCCGCTCGAGCATGGCCTCGAACCACCCGACGAGCTCGACGTGATCCTCCCGAGGAAATCCGAGCCAGCCGCAGACGACCGCCGCCGGCAGCGGGAGCGCGAGCTGCCGGGCGAAGTCGACGGACTCGCCGTCGCGTAGCTCCGCCACCAGGTCACGCACCTCGGCGCGAACCACAGGCTCGAGCCTGGCCCGGACCGCGCCGACCCCGAACTCGCGTTTGATCGCGTCGCGCAGGCGCGTGTGCAACGGCGGGTCGGCGTGGGTCAACTCGCCAGCCGGCGCGAACAGGAGCGACGTGTCGTCGAGGTCGTTGCCCTCGGCGCTCGAGAACCGTTGCCAGTCGCGCGCCGCCGCCTGCACGTCGGCGTGACGCGAAAGGGCCCAGAACTTGCCGTCCGGATCGGCGTACACCGGCTGCTCGTCGCGCAGCCGTCGGTACAGCGGATACGGATCGTCCCGCAGCTCCAGCGGCTCGAACACCAGAGGGTCGGAGACGGCCGACGTCACTCCAGATCAGCTCCGCGGCAGTCGGAGCTGCACACCGGCGAGGTCCTCGTACAGCCGGATCGCGCTGATCTCACCCGCGTCGTCGCCGTACACAACACGGACCCGCCGTTGGATCTGCTCGACCAGCGCGGACAACTCGACCGGCACCCCGACGTCGCGAGCCAGGTCGACGGCGAGCCCGAGGTCCTTGGTGACCAGCCGCATCGGAAACGCCTCGTCGTAGTCCCCGTCGTCGAGCACCATGCGCACGTCGCGCTCGAGGAACACCGAGTTGGCCGGCGACCCGACGAGCGCCTCGTGCAACCGATCTAGCGACACCCCGGCCTTGACGCCCACGCTCAGCACCTCGCCGACCGCCACCGACTCGATGAACCACATCAGGTTGAGCAGCAGCTTGACCGTGTAGCCCGCGCCGTTCGGCCCCAGGTGGAACACACGCGCGGGGTCGCCCATGGCATCAAACAGCGGCCGCGCCCGCGCGAACACCGCGTCGTCGCCGCCCACATAGATCGCGAGACTCCCCGCCTTCGCTCCGATCGACTGCCCCGCCACCGGGGCGTCCAACACTTCGACCCCTCGCTCTCGCGCGGCGGCCACCACCCGCGACCCGACCGCCACCGAGCTCGTGCTCATGTCGATGGCCAGGGCCCCGGGATCCAAAGCGGCGATCACGCCTTCAGAGCCGAGCAGCACCGACTCGACGTGCGGTGGCGCAGGCAGCATGGTGATCAGCGCCTCGACCCCTAAGGCGCATTCGACCGCGGATCGGGCCGCGCGGGCGCCGGCCGCCACGAGCCGATCGAGCGCCTCTGAGCTCAGGTCGAATGCCGTCACGTCGAACCCGGCCGAAACCAGGTGCCCGCACATCGGTCCGCCCATGTTCCCCAGCCCGATGAAGCCAACCCGCTCGATCGCGCGACCCGCAGTCGTACTCACAGCGCCACCCACGTCGTCTTCAGCGCCGTGTAGCCGTCGAGCGCGTGCAGCGAGCGGTCGCGTCCGTGGCCCGAGTCCTTGAACCCGCCAAACGGCGTCGTCAGCGACGACACGTCGAACGTGTTGATCCAGACCGTCCCGGCGCGCAACTGACGCGCGGCCCGGTGCCCGTTCGTGATGTTCGAGCTCCACACCGCGGCGGCGAGGCCGTACCCCGTGCCGTTGGCGAGCGCGATCGCGTGCTCGGCGTCGTCGGCCTGCTGGATCGCGAGCACGGGACCGAACACCTCCTCCTGGACGATCGGGTCCGACGGGTCGAGCGCCTCGAGCACGGTCGGCTCCATGTACGCCCCGCCCGCCACCGGCTCGACCCGGTCGCCGCCCACGAGCAGCCGCGCCCCGTTCCCCGCCGCACGCGAAACTCGCCCCAGAACTCCGGCCAGGTGCTCCACGCTGACCATCGCGCCGAGCTGCGTGTCGGGATCGGCCGGGTCGGCAGGGACCATCGAGTGCGCGAACTCGACCAACCGCTCCGACAACGGCTCCACCAACGACCGCTCGACGATCACCCGCGATCCGGCGTGGCAGGTCTGGCCCGCGTTGTAGAAGATCCCCCAGCCGATCGCGGCGGCGGCCGCATCCAAATCCTCGGCGTCGGCGAGCACGACGTGCGGGCTCTTGCCGCCGAGCTCGAGCGACACCGCCTTGCCGCCCGACTCGCCGGCGTAGACGAGGAACCGTCTCCCGACCTCGACCGACCCGGTGAACGCGATCTTGTCGACGAGGGGGTGGCGCCCGAGCGGCTCGCCCGCCTCCTCACCGAATCCGGGCACCACGTTCAGGACTCCGTCCGGCAGCCCGGCCTCGGCGGCGAGCGAGGCGAGCGCCAGCGCGGTCAGTGGTGATTGCTCGGCCGGCTTCAAGACCACCGAGTTTCCCGTCGCGAGGGCGGGCGCAAGCTTCCAGGCGGTGATGATCAGCGGGTAGTTCCACGGGATCACCGCGCCGATCACCCCGAGCGGCACGCGCTCGATGAGCGCCAGCGAGTCGGCACCGGTTGGGGCGATCTCCCCGTAGACCTTGTCGGTCGCCTCGGCGTACCAGGCGAAGCAGTTGCGCGCTCCCGGGACGTCGACGCCCCGCGCGTCGCTGATCGGATGGCCGACGTCGGAGGACTCCAGCTGTGCGAGCTCTTCCGCGTGCGAGTCGATCAGCTCGGCCAGCCGCAACAGCACGCGCTTACGCTCGAGCGGATCGGCCCGCGCCCACGTCCCGTCGTCGAACGACCGCCGCGCCGCGCGGACCGCTCGATCGACGTCCTCGGCGGACCCGCGCGCGACCTCGGCCAGAAGACTCCCATCCCGAGGTGAGACGTCGTCGAAGACACGACCGTCGGCAGCCGGCGCGAACCGGCCGTCGATGAACACTTCGGTTCTCAGGCCCCCACCACCTGCTCCGCCCCCGCCGCGTAGTAGGCGAGCGCCTCCTCATCCAACACCACGCCGAGACCGGGCGCGTCCGGAACGCGCACGACGCCCTCCCCGGTCAGCGCCACCGGCTCGGCCAGCATGAAGTCGCGCCGCTCCGGCGTCCACCCCGGCGGGTCATACGGGAACTCCAGGTACGGGCCGCCGCCCACGCCGGCGCACACGTGCAGGTTGGCGAGCAACCCGATCCCGTTCGTCCACGTGTGCGGCGTGAACCACCGGTTGCGCCGCAGCGCGAGCTCGGCCAGCGTCCGCGCGCCCGAGATACCGAGGGCCAGGACGACGTCGGGCTGGAACACGTCGAGTGCGTCCGCTTCCAAAGCCAAGAGCAGCTCGGAGAACGTCTGGGCCATCTCCCCGCCACCGATCCGCACCCCGGTCTCGGACCGCAGCATCTGCATCCCGCGCACGTCCTCCCCGGGCAACGGCTCCTCGACCCACAGCACGCCGTAGGACCGCAGTCGCTCGACGACACGTCGCGCGTCCACCGGCCCGAGCCCGCGCTCAACGTCCCCGGGCATCCGCCACCACTGGTTGAGGTCGACCATGATCTCGAGCGCGTCGCCCACCGCCGCGCGCACGGCCGCTACGACGGCCAGGCCCTCATCGATCCGATCCCGGGCGATCCGGATCTTGACCGCGCGGAAGCCCTCCTCGACCAAGGCGTGGGCGTCCTCGGCCCGGCGCCCGGGGTCGCGCAGCGAACCCCAGGATGCGTACGCCGGAATCGCATCGGCAGAACCCCCGAGGAGCGTCGCCACCGGAACGCCGGTCGCCTTGCCGAGCAGGTCCCACAGTGCCGCCTCGAGCGGCCAGTAGCGACCGGCGTGAAACGAGATCGTCTCGAGCGCGCGGGCGTGTCGGGCAATGGCGAGGGCGTCCCGGCCCACGAACCCCGAAACAAAATCATCAAAGCCGTTCATCGTGTCGCCGCTCCCGATCCCGACCAGGCCCGCGTCGGTCTCCACCCGCACGATCGTCGCCTCGAACGTCCGCCGCGGGTTGGGGTCCCAGGCAGCGTGGAACGCCGGCTCCAGCGGCAGGACGAGCCGCTGGCACCGAATCGCGGTGATCCGCACTTAAGCCGATCCCCCGTAGAACGGGCTCGTGACCGAATCGCGCCGCGAGACGAGATCGCCGGCCGCCTCGACGGAGCGCCCATTCACCGCCTGGCGCAGGGCGTTGAGCGTCCCGGCCCGCGCGGCGTCCCGGACCGCGGTCTCGTCCGAGGCGCCGGGGTCGATCCAGATACACACGAGCACGACGAGGTCTCCGCTCGGCGGGATCAGCTCCTCGGCGACGGCGTCCAGCACTCCCCGGGCGATTCCGAGCTGGCCCGCGCCCCAGGTGATCGTTTGGTAGACGTCCTCGAGCGCAGTCCCCTTGTTGATCATGATCGTCGGCGGCCACACCGGCTCGTAGGTGTCCTGCGTCTCGCCCACCACGACCATGATCGGCGTGTGTCCGGGGGTCGGAGTCGTGAACGTTCCGAGCAGCGACGCCGATACAGCCGACCCGCGCACGCCCAGCACGACGTTCATGTGGCAGCCGTTCGGACCCGGGTCGCCCCCCCAGCCCTCCCCTATCCGGCCGTCCAGATGTTCGAGCGCACGGCGGCTGTCCCCGGGGCGGAAATCGGTCACACCGATACCCCGGCCAACGCCTCGTCGATCACGATCACGGACCGGGCGCCCTCGCCGCGGCGCAGGCGATCGAGCGCGCCCTCGACGCCGTCGAGCTCGATCAGATCCGACACGACGTCACCCAGGTCGAGCCGCCCGTCGACGACGAGCTGCACGAGCCGGTCGAGCGCGGCGTGGACGTCGCTCGAGCCGTAGTAGCTCCCGGTGATCGTCTTCTCGGACAGGAACTCGATCGCCGGCAGCGACACCTCGACACCGACGGGAGCCACTCCCACGACCGTGGCAGTCCCGCCGGGCCGCAGCACGTCCCAGGCCTGCCGGATCGTGTCGGGGCGGCCGACGACCTCGAACGCGTGCTCGACGCCACCGCCCGACAGAGCCAGCACCTCCTCGACGACCGGCGACCCGCCTCGCCCGAGCACCGCGTGCGTCGCGCCGCGCCGCAACGCCAGCTCCAGCTTTCCCGGATCCACATCGACGGCCACGATCGTCCCCGCGCCGGCCAGCCGGGCGCCGGCGATCACCTGTAACCCGACCCCACCGCAGCCGATCACGCACACGGTGGCGCCCACGCGCAGTCCGGCTCGGTTGACCGCGCCGACGCCGGTCACGACCCCGCACCCGAGCAGCGCCGCCTGCCACAACGGAATCGACGCGGGTAGCGGGACCGCGCCTCCCGCGGGTACGACCGCGTACTCGGCGAAGCAGGCCACCATCAGCCCGTGCTGGAGGACCGCGCCGTCCGCTGCCCGTAGCCGGGACGTCCCGTCCATCAGCATGCCCGCCACCCCGAACCGCCCAGCCGTCTCGCACAGCGTCCGGCGCCCGGCCCGGCAGGCGCCGCACGCGCCACACGACGGAACGAAGCAGAACGCCACGTGGTCACCGACGGACAAACCGTCGACCCCGTCGCCCACCGCCTCGACGACGCCGGCGCCCTCGTGCCCGAGCACCATCGGAGCGCGCCCGGCGCCGAGCAGTCCGTCGGCCAGGTGCACGTCGGAGTGGCACACCCCGGCCGCCGCCACGCGCACGAGCACCTCGTCGCGCCGGGGCGCCGCAAGCGTCACGGTCTCGACCGCCACCGGACGCCCCGGCTCGCGCAGCACGGCGGCGCGCATCTCGAGCGCACCGCCCGCAACCTCCTCGACGCCGACGCCAACGCCGACGCCGACGCCGGTGGATGCGGCGCTAGCTGTCTGCGCGGCCAACCGGGACCTCGCCCGCCTGGAGGCTCCGAAGCTCCTCGAGCGGAATGTGGCAGCGGATCGCGTGCCCGGGCTCGGACTCCGCCAGCGGCGGTTCCGTGTTCACGCAGATGTCGCCCAGGAAGCGCGGGCACCGCGTGTGGAACACGCACCCGGTCGGCGGGTTGGCCGCGCTTGGAATCTCGCCCTCGAGCCGGATGCGCTCATGGCTCGAGCCGTTCTCGAGCGATGGCACCGCCGACAGCAGCGCCTCGGTGTACGGATGATGCGGCGCGTTGAAGACCTGGTCGGCCGAGCCCGTCTCCATCAGCCGCCCGAGGTAGAGGACCGCGATCCGGTCCGAGAGGTAACGCACGACCCCGAGGTCGTGGCTGATGAACAGATAGCTCACCTGCTCTCGGCGCTGAAGGTCGTTCAGGAGGTTGAGGATCGCCGCCTGGACCGAGACGTCGAGCGCCGAGGTCGGCTCGTCGCAGACAACGATCTTCGGGTCGCCCGCGAACGCCCGCGCGATCGCGACGCGCTGCTTGAGGCCGCCCGAGAGCTGCGCCGGTCGCATCGGGAGGTAGCGCTCGGCCAGCCGGACCTCGGAGAGCAGCGCCCGCAGCCGC
>DATBYI010000454.1:0-5051 GCA_036513815.1 Solirubrobacteraceae bacterium | reverse complement strand
GCTTCGGCGCGAGCGGGCGACATGTACCCCTCGGCAACATCGGCGGCGACGGCGTCGGGATCTCGGTCGAGCGGGTCGCCGTAACCCGCTCCCGAGCAGCAGATCGAAACGATCGACTCGCCTGCCGACACGGTCACCTGCGCGCAGTTCGGCAGATCCTCCAACGCTCCCGAGGTGGTACGGCGTTGCGCGCGTGCGGGCTGGCCTGGATGTCCGCCGCGGACTCCTCGCGGCGGATTTAGCGAGCCGTCGCTCGCGTAGATCACGTTCAGCTCAGAGCCCGTCGGTCCGAACTCAGCGCGCGCTGCCGGGGCGCCGCGCATCCGCCCCGCGCCCTCGGTGTCGATCAGCAGCTCCTGACTGTGGACCAGGATCGGAAAGCGCAGCTCGTCGAGCTCGACGCTGTCCCGCCACAGCATCCCGGCGTCTCCGACGCCGGCCAGCATCAGCCACCCGTCCGCGACCGGCGACGCGCCCCCGCAGGTGACTGCGCCAAGCATGATCTGGTTGACGAACGGCGTGCCCGTGCGCTCGTCCTGCCCCGAGATCACGGCCCACGCCGGGGGTTGCGTCAGACCGCTCTCGGCCATCCCGACACCCTCACCGAGCGAGGCGAGGGCTTGATGGACGGCGTTGGCAACCCGGTCGGCGACGTTGGTCGTCGCCACCGAGCAGCAGGCCGGGTGTCGGGGGATCCCCGCGACGCATCCCTCGCGCAGATGGACCTTCACGCGCCGGAACGCGCCGGCGTTGGTCGGCACATCGGCGTGCAGGCTGTTGAACACGCCCATCATCGCGGCCGCCGACGCCGTCGCCTCGGTCAGGTTCAGGCCACACGGCACCGTATCGGGGTTGTCCCGCAGGTCTACCTCGATCCGCCCGGCCTCGCTGTCGACCTCGACCGTGGCGGAGATCGGGATGCCGTCCGGTACGCCTGGGAACGGATCGTGCACGCTGCGGCCGGTGGCACGGCCGCTGGGAAGCGCCTGGATCGCCGCGGCCATCCGCCGCTCGCCATAGTCGAACCACGCGCGCGCGTATTCGGCGAGCGTGTCCCACCCGAGCTCGGCGCCCAGCTCAGCCAGCCTTCGCTCACCGACGCGGGCGCTACCCAACAACGCGAGATAGTCCCCGCGCCACTGCTGGGGCACGCGCATGCGCATCTCGCACATCCGGATGACGTCCTCGACGTCGCTGCGGTCGCGCTGCACGCGCACGCAGGGAAAGATCAGCGCGCCTTCCTCATACACGTCGCGCGCCTCCGCGGCATACGTGGTCGGAGTCGCGTTGCCGCAGTCAGCCTGGTGGCCCTTCGCCAGTACCGTGAACCGGTGCTCGCCTGACTCGTCGAATACCGGCACGAGGATCGTGTGGTCGGCTGCGTGTGTGTTGCCGTGGTAAGGGGAGTTGTGCAGGAACGCATCACCGGGTCGGAAGTCCGGATGCAGCTCCACCATCGAGCGAGTCATCAGATCCCCCGAAAGCACGTGGACCGGTTGGCTCTCGGCGACGGCGAGCAACTCGTGCGACTCGGTGAAGATGGCGCACGAGAAATCCTGGGCGGTGTTCAGCACCCCCGAGCGGCCGGTGCGCACCAAGGTGTTCATCATCAGGCGCGCGATCGCCTCGAAGCGGTGGGCGAGCACCGCGAGCCGCACCCCGTCGATCGCCGGCCGCCGGCCGGCCTGCTGGTCAACCGCGCTCATCGTCGTCCGTTCGACTTCTCATCCGATTCGACGAGCACTCCGTGCGTCGCCGTCCACCGAGCCACCGTCCCCGGTGGGACGACGATCGTCATCAGCTGCGCGTCGATGATCGCCGGGCCGTGCAGCTCGTGACCGGGGCTTAGGGCATCGCGCGGGCACACCTGGACCTCGGCCATGCCAACGTCGACGAAATACGCCTCCCGGTGCCTCGGCGGCCCGGCGCCGTTGACCACCGCGGGCGCGTCGCGATCCCGCGTCGACGCCAACCGGTGGCTGGCCCGCGCGCGCCAGGTGAGGATCTCGACCGGAGAGTCGGGATCGCTGATCTCGAACACCTCGCGGTGGAGTGCGTGGAAGTCGTCAACCAGTGCCTGCACCTGTTCGGCGTCGCGCAGGCGATCGCTGCGGAGAGGAAGTTCGAGCTCCCACACCTGGTGCTGGTAGCGCGCTTCGGCCCAGTACTCGATGCTGGGCGAACCCGGGTATGAGTCGTTCACGCTGCTGAGGAATCCGAGGCTCCGGCGCTCGAGGTCCTCCAGCACGCGATTGACCTCGTCATAGGCGAAGTCCGCCGTGCTCGTCGGAAGCGTCTCGGCATACTCCGCGACTAGGTCCGACACGAGCGCCCCCGCGGCGCTCAGCGCGGCGCCGACGTAAGGGAACAGCACGCCGCGAGTGCCGAGTCTCCGGCCGACCGCGACGGCGTTCAGACCGGCGGCTCCGCCCCCTCCAACCAGTACGGCCTCGCGCGGATCGATTCCCTGGTTCACCGTCAGCTCCTCGATCGCGTGAACCATCTGTTCGGTCGTGACCTCGATCACCGCGGCCGCGGCCGCTAGCGGGTCGAGGCCTAGCGGCTCACCGACGAAGTGTTCGATCGCGCGGCGCGCGGCGGCCGTATCGAGCGCCATCGCTCCGCCGAGGAACGCCGCAGGGTCGAGGTACCCGAGCACCAGCGCCGCGTCGGTCACGGTGGCGCGGTCGCCACCCCGCCCGTAGCACGCCGGGCCTGGGTCGGCACCGGCGCTGTCGGGTCCGACCCGCAGCAGACCCGCGGGATCGACCGAGGCGATGCTCCCACCGCCGGCACCGATGCTGCGCACGTCAACCGACGGGAACCCGGTCATGTGGCCGGTGAATCGCGGGCCGAGCCACGTCTCGCGGGTGCGCGGGATCCGGCCGCGTCGCACCAGGCTCACGTCGTAGCTCGTGCCGCCGGTGTCGGTGACGATCGCGGTCTGTGCCCGGGCGTCGGTCGCCGCGTAGTGGCGACCGGCGATCGGGGCCATCGCGGGACCCGACATGATCGAGTGGATCGGCGCCGACGCCACGGAGCCGGCCTCCATCAGCCCTCCGCTCGAGGTGACGACGGTGAGCGGGGCGAGCAGCCCCGCGTCCCGCAGCCCCAGCTCGAGCTCTGACAGATGCCGAGCCATCATCGGCTTCAGCGACGCATCGATCGCCGCCGCTGACGCGCGGCGGTACTCGCGGATCGTCGGGTTGAGCCTGTGCGAGAGCGTGTACGAGATGCCCGGTGCGTGCTCGTCGAGCAGCTCGCTGATCCGCAGCTCGTGCACCGGGTTGGCGATCGACCACAGCAGGCAGACCGCGACCGCCTCCACCCGCTCGTCGGCAATGCGCGCGATGGCTGCCAGCACCGCCTGCTCGTCGAGGTCGCGGAGCACGCGACCACGCCAATCGACGCGCTCGGGCACCTGCCAGGTCAGGCGCCGCGGAACGTACGGCGGCGGGTACTCGCGGCGGTGGTTGAACGGTTGCGAGCGGCCGCCCTCACGGAATACGAGCACCTCGGGGTGCCCCTCCGTGGTCAGCAGCGCGGTCCTCGCGGCCGTACCGGTGATCACCGCGTTGATTGCGCGTGTGGTGGCGTAGATCATGAGATCCGCGCTGGAGAGCAACTCCTCCCGGCTACAGCGCCGATCGGTGGCCGCGACGCCGAGCACGTCGAGCACCCCCTTGATCGGGTCAGCCGGGGTGCTCGAGCTCTTGTACAGACGGTGGCGGCCGTCATCCTCCTCGACCACGAGGTCGGTGAACGTCCCCCCGGTGTCGACGGCCAGCCTCACTCAGGACGCCCGGTCACGAGCCGTCATGCGGACCTGCGAGTGCGGAAGATTTCGCATAGCAAAATGGCGTTTCCGTGTTCAGCGACAGCAAACCGTCCGCCGGTCCCCGTGTCAACGATGCGCGGCGGCTATTTCGCACGACGAAACCAACCGCGTGCGCGCGCGCCGAGACCGGCCGTCGGACGAGCTGTTCTGCGAACCTTGCGCCCCCGATGGACGGCCTTCCGGATCTCCCGGCTGGACTGCCGGCACCGCTCGTTCCACCGTTCCCGATTCGCTTCCGGGACGTCCTGATCCTGACCGCGTTCTACCGCACCGACCCCGACGCGATCGCGCGCCTGTTGCCGGCGCCGCTCGAGCCCATCGCTGACACGGTCGCGGTCCACGTCTACCGCATGGGCGACGTCGATCACCTGGGCGCGCTCAACGAGTGCAACGTGATGGTGGGGGCCAAGCTCCCACGCGAGGACGGGCCGATCACCGGCGGCTTCACGACCGCGCACTTCATCACCTCCGACGCCGGCCTCGCGCACGGCCGCGAGGTCCACGGCCAGCCCAAGAAGCTCGCCCGGATCACGCTCGACGCGCGCGACGACCTGCTCGTGGGAACCGTTGAGCGCAACGGGATCGAGCTGATCACGGCGACCCTGCCCTACAAGCAGCGGCGCGCCGACCCGGCGGAGCTGACCGCCCGGCTCGACTTCACCCTCAATTTGAATCTCAAGCGAATCAACCACATCGACGGCCGTCCCGCGATCTGCGAGATCACCTCCCGGCGGCTAACCGATGTCGAGATCCACGAGTGCTGGACGGGCCCGTGTACGGTCGAGCTTCGACCGAACGCCCAGGCGCCGGTCTGGCGCCTGCCGGTGCTCGAGCCCGTCGAGGGCTTCATGTGGCGCACCGAGTTCACCCTGGTCGGAGGCGAGCGGTTGCACGACTACCTGGCTAACGCTCAGGTGAGCGACGCGCCCTGACCGCTGTGCTCGCGGATCGCCGCGAGCCCAAGCCGCAGCAGCTCGCGGCGGGCGTCGTCGACCGGTTCGAGCGGCGCTCGCACCTCGTCGGATTCGAACACCCCCATCTCGACCAGCAGCGACTTGCTGGTGGCGATCTCGTCACCGATCCCGAACACGTGCAGCACCGGCAGCACGTCCGTCGCGAACAAGGTCAGCGCCGCCAGGGGCTCCCTGGCCCGGACCAGCTCCCACCCTCGCCTGAACGACTCGGGGAACAGCGCCGGCGCGATCATCATGCA
>DATBYI010000453.1:0-22258 GCA_036513815.1 Solirubrobacteraceae bacterium | reverse complement strand
TCCCCGCGCTAGCGGGGAGGCCGCCACCGGCCGCTCACCCAGCGCGAGAGCTGGGTGGATCGGCTGCAGTGGACAGGGAGAGGCGGAACGTTAGGTGACATGCAGGCTTTAGTGCAGGACATAGTCAACGCAGCCAGTCTCGGCAGCCTGTACGCCCTGATCGCGCTGGGCATCGGGCTGATCTTCGGGATCATGCAGCTCGTCAACCTCGCCTACGGCGAGCTAATCATGCTGGCGGGCTATACGGTCCTGATACTCGGCACCGCCGCCTGGCCGATTGTGGTGAGCGTCACGATCGTGATGACCGCGATATTCGCCCTGCTGATGGAGCGCGCGGCCTTCCGGCCGGTGCGCGGCGCTGACCCCACCACCTTGATGGTCACATCATTTGCTGTGAGCTACCTGCTGCAGAACCTGGCCACGGTGATCGAGGGCTCGCAATCCCGGGCGGTCGCATTCGGCGGCAGCCTGATCGAGCCCGTGACGCTATTCCACGTTTCGATTCCGAAGATCAACATCATCACGCTGGTCGTCTGCCTCCTGCTGCTCGGCTTCCTTGCCCTGTTCTTGAAACGGACGAAGCTGGGAATCCAGATGAGAGCCGCAGCGGAAGATCTTCAGATGGCCCGCCTTCTGGGCGTGCGCGTCAACGGGGTGATCGCAGCAGCGTTCGTGATCAGCGGAGTTCTGGCCGCCACCACCGCAGTCCTGCTCGTGGGTCAGACCGGCACGGTCGACCCGACCATGGGCGTGACGCCGCTGATCGTCGGGATCGTAGCCGCGGTAATCGGAGGACTTGGACGCCTGGCGGGAGCGGCGCTCGGTGGCTTCGTGCTCGGCTGCCTCACCGTGGGGCTTCAGGCGGCGTTGCCCGCATCGGTGGGTGGATACCGGGACGCCTTCGTTTACACATTTGTGATCGGGATCCTCGTGGTGCGACCGCAGGGCTTCCTGCCGGGCCGCGCTCCACGGCGGATCTGAGGTCGAGAGGCCATGCACATCCCACGTCAACGACAATCAGCGCTCACCGGGGCTTGGCGCATCATCGCCCCGGTCGCGATCACCGCGGTGGTGGCACTTATTGGAGAGTTCAGCTCAGCGTCGCTGCAGCAGACGATCATCACAGCGTTGGTCGACGTGGTGCTCACGGTCGGCCTGTACATATTCGTAGGAAATTCCGGGATCGTCTCGTTTGGTCATGCGACGTTCATGGCCATCGGGGCATATCTGTCCGGCCTCCTGACGATTCCGGTGTTCGTTAAGGCGTCACAGTTTCCGCACCTCCCGAAGCTTCTGGCGTCCACACAGATGTCCGGCGTGCCCGGCGTGCTCATTCCGGCGGCCGTGGCCGCGCTGATCGCGCTCTTGATCGCCGGTCCGATCATGCGGCTGGTGGGCCTGGCCGCAAGCATCGCCACGTTCGCGGTACTACTCATCTCCCAAGTGGTGCTCGTACAGGTCGGCTCGACGACGTTCGTCGGCCTGCCTCTGGACATGACTCTGTGGTCAGCTTTCGGCTGGGTCGCCGTCGCCGTGGTCCTCGCCGGGCTGTTCCAGCGCTCTCGCTTCGGGTATCGCCTGAAAGCGTCCCGCGACGACGAGTTCGCGGCTCGCGCGGCGGGCATCGACGTGACACGGGAACGGACCATCGCATTCATGCTGAGCGCGTTCGTGGTGGGCATGGGCGGCGCGTTGTACGGCCACCTTGAGGGTGCGTTCGGGCCCGACAGCTTCTACCTGTCCGCCTCCTTTCTGATGATCGTGATGCTCGTGACAGGGGGGATCAACAGTCTTGCCGGTGCCGTGATTGGCAGTCTCGTCGTCTCTGCCATCGCGGAGGGACTCCGTGAGATCGAGAACGGCCTCAATCTGGGCGTGGTGCGAATCCCAGCTCGGCCTGGAGTGTCGGAGGTCGGGCTCGGGATCCTCCTGGTGGTGATCCTCAAGTTCCGGCCGCAGGGCATCATGGGGGGCCACGAGATGACGTGGCCGTTTACGCGACGCGAGCGCCAGGGAGCCGAGGCCGGGCACGCGCTAACCATAGGGGCCACACAGACGCCGGAGACGGAGGCCGCCGCCGCGTCACCTGCCTCTCCCGCGGATGCATGAGCGGGAGCATGACGATTCATTTGGTCTCAAGGGGATGACCAGAAGTGCGGTCAGGGGGTCTGCGGGTGTTACGTTGCGCATCACGCTATTGGATAGTCGGCATCGGCGAAGAGAGCCAGATGTCGCTCCTGAGCTCTAGGAGGGTGGTCGTTCCCAGATGAAGCCTGCTCCGTTCAAGTATGTGCGACCTCATTCGGTCGATGAAGCGCTTGCGCTTCTCTCCGAGCACGGGGACGATGCCAAGGTCCTTGCCGGCGGGCAGAGTTTGGTTCCCCTGATGAACATGCGGATGGCACAGCCATCTGTGCTGATCGACATCAATGGCCTAACGGATCTGTCAGGTATCGCCCACGAGGGACCGCAGCTGCAGATCGGTGCGCTCACCCGCCAGGTGGACGTGGAGCGGTCTGCCGAGGTGACCAGGCGGCTGCCGGTGATCGGTGAGGGACTGCGACACGTGGCTCATATTGGGATCCGCTCTCGAGGCACGTTCGGTGGCAGCGTGGCGCATGCTGATCCCGCGTCGGAGCTACCAGCGCTCGTGCTCGCTCTCGACGGCGAGCTTGTCGTGAGGAGCGCTCAGGGCGAACGCATCGTCCCCGCCGAGGATTTTTTTCGCAGCTATTTCACGACAGCTATGGAGCCAACCGAGATCCTCACCGCTGTTCGTGTTTCGGGTCCGTCGTCGCACCGCTGGGCGTTCCTCGAGGTGGCTCGGCGCCGCGGGGACTTTGCCCTGGTCGGGGTGATCACGGTGCTCGAGCTCGGTGAGCATCGTCGCTGTCAGCGCGCCCGCCTCGCGTTGTTCGGGGTTTCGGACGTGCCCGTTCGTGCACGTGCGGCTGAGGACCATCTCACCTCCGCCACGGTGGCGGATGACGGCGCGATTGACGAGGCGGCCCGATTGGCAGCTGCGGGCTTAACGCCGTCCTCCGACATCCATGCCTCGGCCGAATATCGGCGAAAGGTGGCAGAGGTCCTGGTCAAGCGTGCCTTGAGAACCGCGGTCCAAGGAGGCGAGAGGGCTTGAGTGTTGACGAGCGAGGGCAACTCACGGAGTCGACGGTCGTACGTGTGCACGTCAACGGAGAGGAACGCGCCGCGGATGTCGAGGTGCGCATGCTGCTCTCGGACTTTCTGCGCCACGAGCTCCTGCTGACCGGGACTCACGTCGGGTGTGAGCACGGAGTCTGCGGCGCCTGCACCGTGTTGCTCGATGGGGAGCCGGTCCGATCCTGCCTGATGTTTGCGGTTCAGGCCGACGGCTGCACGATTGAGACCGTCGAAGGGATGGCCGATGCGGGGCAATTGCACCCGATCCAAAAGGCCTTCCAGGAGCACCATGGGCTGCAGTGCGCCTTCTGCACGCCCGGGTTTCTGATGGCGACCAGGGCCCTGCTGGCCGCCAACCCCGACCCATCCGAAACCGAGATCCGAGAGTACCTGTCCGGGAACATCTGCCGGTGCACGGGTTACGTCGGCATCGTCAATGCAGTCAAGTCGGCGGCGCAGGAACTTGCGGACAGCTCCGAAGGGAGGACCAACTCATGAGCTCCGAGGCCAGGACCAAGGCTTCACTGCCCCAATACGTGGGCGCTCGGGTGCTGAGGGTCGAGGACCCGGAGTTCCTGATGGGACGGGCGACCTACATCGACGATGTGACACTCCCCCGTACGCTCCATGCTGCGTTCGCTCGCAGCCCGATCGCGCACGCGGAGGTCGGCTCGATCGACACGACCGCTGCGGAGGCGGTCGACGGCGTCGTTGCGGTGTTCACCGGTGCCGACATCGAGAAGCTGGCGCCGCCATTCGTGACGGCGCTTCCAAGGGATGAGATAAAGCCCGTGACCCGCCCACTGATCGCGACCGACCGGGTGAGGTTCGTGGGCGAGGCGGTCGCGATCGTCGTGGCGAGCACCAGGTACATCGCGGAGGATGCGGCAACGCTGGTGGAGGTTGATTGGAAGCCGCTCGAGGTCGTCGTGAACGCGGAGCGAGCGCTGGAGGACGGTGCGCCGGCGCTTCATCCGGAGATCAAGAACAACAACATCGCTCACATCGAGTTCGACAGCGGTGAGACTGATCAGGTTTTTGAGCAGGCGGATCGTGTCTTCTCAAAGCGCTTTCACGTTGGTCGTGTGACCGCAGCGCCGCTTGAGGGACGGGGGGTGGTGGCCGACTACAACCCGGGTCGAGACCACCTGACGATCTGGTCCTCGACCCAGATACCGCACTTCGCGCGGACGCTGCTCGCAGGTACTCTGGCCATGCCCGAACGTAAGCTCAGAGTGATCGCCCCGGCGGTCGGGGGCGGCTTTGGGGTGAAGTCCTGCCTGTTCACCGAGGAGGCGGTGATCCCGCTGGTCGCAAAGGAGCTTGGCCGACCGGTGAAATGGATTGAGGATCGTTACGAGGCCCTCGCCGCGAGCGCCCACTCCAAGGAGATCATCATGGACCTGCAGATCGCGGCCAAGGACGACGGAACCTTCCTGGGCTTCCGCGGACGGTACGTCGGCGACGCCGGGGCCTTCGCCATCTACCCCTGGACGTCGCTGGTCGACCCGCTGCTTGCCGCCGACGTGCTGCCTGGCATCTATGACGTGCGCCACGTCGCCTACAAAGTTGACTCAGTGATGACGAACAAGTGTCCAAGCGGCCCGTACCGGGCCACTGGCCAAACCGGTGGCTACCTGCTGCGCGACACCCTGATCGACGACATCGCTCGCGAGCTGGACATCGATCCGATCGAGCTCCGGCTCAAGAACTGCATCGGCCCCGAGCCGTATGTCACGGCCAACGGGTTCCGATATGACGGCGGAAGCTACGCGCAGTCGCTCGAGAAGATCAGGGAGATGATCGATTACGAGGCGCTCCGCGCCCAGCAGGAGGAGCTGCGCAGCGCCGGCCGGTACCTCGGCATCGGCGTCGTTCCGTATGTCGAACCGACCGCATGGGGCGCGAAGTCCGCACAGAAGCACGGGTTCCCGGCAGAGTTCTACGACAGTGCGAGCGTGACCGTCGAGCCCGACGGGTCCGTGGTCGTCACGGTCGGGACGCAGTCGCACGGCCAGGGTCACCTGACAAGCCTTGCCCAGGTGGCTGCCGACAGCGTCGGCGTGCGGTTCGAGGATGTCAAGGTCGTCGACAGCGACACCTCCGGTGCGGTCTACGGCGCCGGGACGTTCATGAGCCGTACCGCCGTGGTCTCCGGTGGTTCGATCATGCGTGCGGGGGCTGACGTGAGAGAGCGGATCCTCCGCCTCGCGGGCAACGAGATGGAGGTCAATCCAAGCGACCTCGAGTTGAGCGATGGCACGATCATCGTCAAGGGCAGCCCCGACAAGTCGATGACCGTCGGCGAGATTGCTGCCATCGCGTACTTCGGTGGCGAGAAGCGTGGCGACGTGGAGACCCTTACCTCGACCCGGTATTACGACCCGCCCGAGACCTACAGCAACGGCGTCGTGGCGGCGGTTGTCGAGGTCGACGTCGAGACTGGCGTTATCGAGGTCCAGCGACTGGCAGCCGTGGAGGACTGCGGCACGATGCTGAACCCGATGATCATCGAGGGCCAGGTGGCGGGAGCGCTCGCGCAGGGCGTGGGGATTGCGATTCTGGAGAACATTGTCTACGACCAGGAGGGGCAGCTGACCACCGGCAGCCTGATGGACTACCTGTACCCATCCACGACCGAGGTACCCGACATGGACCTCGGCCATCTGGTGACGCCGTCGGATGTCTCCGAGGGCGGCATCAAGGGCATGGGCGAAGGCGGACTCGTCGGCAGTCCGGCCGCAATCGTGAACGCGATCGCCGACGCGCTCAGTCCGTTCGGCGTCACGATCTCGAGCACGCCGCTGAGGCCCGACGACATCCTGCGTCTGATCGAGGAGGGCCGGGCCGGGCAGGGGGCCGGCGACGGGCGCGAATCGGCTTCGCTCACCGAGGCATAGGCATGTCGGAAGCGGTCAGCGACAGTGCCCCGGACCGTCTCGAGGGACGTCAGATCAGCCTGCACTTCGATGGCATCAAGGCGATCGACGGCGTCGACGTGTTCGTCGATAGGGGCGAGATCGTCGGCCTGATCGGTCCCAACGGAGCCGGTAAGACCTCGCTTCTGAACGTGCTGTCCGGGTTCCTGCGGCCGACTGCCGGCCAGATCTTCCTGTCCGGCACCGACGTGAGCCGTCTTCCTCCACACAGGCTGTCCAGACGCGGCCTGGTGCGGACGTTTCAGAACAACCGCCTGTTCCATCGGCTGACCGTATTCGGGAACGTGGAGGTCAGTGCCCTCGGCGCCAGGGCAAGTCGCAGCGAGGCCCGTCACATAGCGGGCGTGCTGCTCGAGCGGATGCACCTCACGGAAGCCGCGCACCAGCGGGCAACGTCGCTCTCGCATGGCCAGGAGCGTCGGCTGGGCATCGCCCGCGCGCTTGCCATGAAACCGCGTTTCCTGCTGTTGGACGAGCCGGCCGCCGGTCTCAACGAGTCCGAGTCCGACGATCTGCTTCGTTCGCTCACTGCCTTTCGGGACGAGTTCTCGCTCGGCCTCCTGGTGGTCGAGCACGACATGCGGCTGATCATGCGGCTCTGCGAGCGCATCCAGGTCCTCGACCATGGCAAGACAATCGCGATCGGCACGCCGGCAGAGGTCCGGGCAAACCCGGGCGTGGTGACCGCGTACCTCGGCACCACCAAGGAGATGAACGGTGCTGACAGTTGAGAACCTGGCCGTTCACTACGCGCGGGTGCCCGCCGTGCAGGGGGTGTCACTGCGGGTCGAAATGGGTGAAACGGTCGGTCTGATCGGTCCGAACGGTGCCGGCAAGACCACGACGCTCTCCGCGATCACCGGCCTGATCCGGCCTTCCGCCGGCAGCATCACCTTCGAAGGTAAGTCGCTGATCGGACGCACGCCCGAGCAGATCGTGCGGCAGCGCATCGCGCTGGTACCGGAGGGCCGTCACATCTTCGGGTCGCTCACGGTCGAAGAGAATCTCCGCCTCGCCGCCTTCGGTGGGCGCGATCGGGCCGCAGCAAACGACGATCTGTCACGGGCGGTCGAGCGCTTCCCGGTGCTGAAGCGGTACTACCGCTCAACCGCGGGCAAGCTCTCGGGCGGCGAGCAGCAGCAGCTGGCAATCGGTCGGGCGCTGATCACGCGACCGCGACTTCTGCTACTTGATGAGCCGTCTCTGGGACTCGCGCCGCTGGTCGTCGATCAGGTCTTCGACGCGCTCCAGGAGCTGCGCCAGCAGGGGATGACAATTCTGCTCGTGGAGCAGAACGCGGCGCGCACGATCGAGTTCGCGGACCGGACCTATGTGCTGCGGACGGGACGGGTCGCGCTGTCTGGAACTCGCGATGAGCTCAGCGCGTCCGGCAGCGTGATGGATTCATACCTGGGCATATGAGTCGAGACCGACCCTGAGGGGGTTACCACATGCGTCTAGAAAACACCTTTGAAGTCCCGTCTCCGATCGACGAGGCGTGGTCGCTGCTCAGCGACGTCCCTCGGATAGTGCCCTGTATGCCCGGCGCCGAACTGACCGAGACCGTCGACGATGACCATTGGAAGGCCATCATTCACGTAAAGCTGGGGCCGGTGGCGCTGAGGTTCGCCGCCGACCTGGCACGTGACGAGGTCGACCCGGGCGCCCGCAGCACCCGGCTGACCGCCAAGGCCAGGGAGATGAAGGGTCGCGGCAATGCCGCCGCAGTAATCCACTCGTCGTTGGAGGAGGTCGCGGCCGGAACGGAAGTGACGATCGTCACCGATCTGAGCCTCACCGGCGCAGTTGCCCAGTACGGCCGCGGCATCGTCGCGGATGTCTCCGATCAGCTCGTCAGACAGTTCGCGGCGGCTCTGGCCGACAACCTCGAGGTCAGCGGAGCGGACTATGGCGTGGCGACCGCCCCGACCGCGGCGGCGGGTCGCCAGCCCGGCCCGGCGACCCCGACTCCTGAAGAGAGCGCATCGCCCGCCGGCGCGGTGGCCCCCCGCGCTCCCGTAGTGGTTAAACCCATCGGCGGCTTCGGCTTGATGCTCCGAGCGCTCTCGCGGTCATTTCGACGTCTCGTCGGGCTCTCCGAGCAGGATGGCTAACGCGTCCGCGTCGGATACAGATCTGCTGATGTCGGCGGAGGTCACGGACTATCTCCGTGCCGCGGATGTGCTGCCCGACGGGGTACCGGCGGAGGTCTCGGAGCTGGGGGGCGGCGTCTCGAATGTCGTACTCAGGGTCTCCTGGCCGTCCGGCTGCGTGGTGGTGAAGCAGTCTCTGCCCAAGCTGCGCGTCCCCGCAGACTGGGCCTTCGACCGAAAGCGAACCCTGGTCGAGCGCGATTGCCTGTCGCTCCTATCTCGGCTCGTCCCCGGGTGCGTGCCGGATGTCGTTATGTGCGACGAGCGGCGCCTGGTGCTCGTGATCTCGTGCGTTCCTGCGGAAGCGGAGCTCTGGAAAGCGTCCCTCATGGCCGGGCGGGTCGAGCCCGTGGTGGCGGCGCGGGCCGGGGAGCTGCTCGGCGAGATCCACCGCTCAGCTGCAGCCGACGGACTCGCGCGGTCTCAGTTCGACGACCAAACGGTGTTGATCCAGGGACGCACGGACCCGTTTCATCTGACCGTGGCCGCATCGCATCCCGAGCTTGCGCCTGCGATCGAAAGTGAGGTGGAGCGTATGCTGGCGACCCGAGCGACGTTGACACTTGGCGACTACTCGCCGAAGAACATCTTTGTCCTGCCCAACCGAGTGATGGCGATCGATCTCGAGACCGCACATTGGGGGGATCCGGCCTTCGACGTCGCGTTCTGCCTCACCCACCTGATACTGAAGGCCTTCCGCTTCCCATCGGAGGCTGACAAGTACCTTGCCGCCGCGGCACGATTCTGGGCGAGGTACCGTGCCCGGGATGGCGGCCTGTGCGGTGAGCCGGCCGTCGTGAGCGAGCTGGGGTGTCTGCTCCTGGCCCGGATGGATGGAAAGTCGCCAGTCGACTACATCACCAGCGAGGACTGCAAGGACCGCATTCGCCGCCTGGCGGCAGAGCTCATCGGCGGCGGAGGAGACTCCCTCCCAGCGGCGCTTGCTAGCGCGCTAGCCTGGCTTCCGTCGGAGCCGGAGCAGGCGCCAAACCCGGACCTGGTGACCGAGCCCGTGCGGCGACACGCGCACGCCGAATGAGCTCTGGAACCACCGATGCGATCGGCGCCATCCGGGGTGGCGAGATCCTCGACTCCCGGGGGCGCCCGACGGTCGAGGCGGTGGTGTTCCTTGAGGGTGGAGCAAGCGGGCGGGCGAGCGTTCCGTCAGGGGCGTCGACCGGCCGGCATGAGGCGGCAGAACGGCGGGATGGCCACCTGAGCCGCTACGGCGGGCTGGGCGTCAGGACGGTCGCGGCCGGTATCGATGCGGAGATCTCCTCTGCTCTGCGCGGGCTGCCCGCGAGCGATCAGGAGGCGGTTGACCAGGTGCTCATCGAGCTCGACGGCACCAGCGACAAGTCGCGGCTTGGAGCCAACGCCATCCTGGCCGTGTCGCTGGCCACCGCTCGTGCCGCGGCCTGTGCTCGCGGTGTTGCGCTCTGGCGCCACCTCGGCGGACAAGAGCCGGCGCTGCTTCCGCTACCGATGGTGAACATGATCAGTGGCGGGCTCCACGCCTGGGGTGGGTTGGACTTTCAGGACTTTCTGATCATTCCGCTCTCCGCCCGAACGATCGATGCGGCTATGCAGATGAGCGTCGCGATCCGCGACGCTCTGGCCCGGCTGCTGGTCGAACGCGGCCTGTCGACGCTCAAGGCCGACGAGGGCGGCTTTGCGCCGAGGGTGGACGGCCATGACGAGGCCTGCGCGCTCCTGGTTCGCGCGATCGAAGACTCCGGACTGACGCCGGGGGAAGACGTCGCGATCGCGATTGACGTGGCGGCTAGCCACTTCTTCGATCAGGAGAGCGGTACCTACCACCTGCGGACGGAGGACCGTCGGCTCGACGCGTCGGGTCTCGTCGACGTCCTTGAGGAACTCGTCGAGCGCTTCCCGATCGTATCGATCGAGGATCCGCTGGCCGAGGACGACTGGGAGGGGTGGAAGGTTGCGAGCCGTCGGTTGGGCAACAGGGTGCAGCTGATCGGAGATGACCTGTTCACGACCAATGAGGTACGCCTGCGAGGCGGAATCGAGCAGGGCGTCGCCAACGCGATCCTCGTCAAGATGAACCAGATCGGGACGCTGAGCGAGACGCTGACGGTTGTCGAGCAGGCGAAGGCGGCCGGTTACGGGGTCATCGCATCGGCGCGCTCTGGAGAAACCGAGGACGACGCGCTCGCCGATCTCGCGATCGCGACGCGGGCGGGCCAGATCAAGGTCGGTTCGGTCGCCCAGTCGGAGCGTCTTGCCAAGTACAACCGGCTCGTGCGCCTGGAGCAGGAGCTTGGCGCGCGAGCTCTTCTCGCTCGCGTACCGAGTGCTTATCACGCATCGAGCCGAACCTGATGTCCGCGTCTACCGCGTTGCGTACAGCTTCCTCGGTCGGCCGCGGCCGTAGCCCGGCGCCGTGGTGAGCTCGTTGATTGCGCTCAGGTACTCCAGGTAGCGGCGCGCCGTCACGCGTGACAGGCCGATTCGACGAGCGAGCTCATCGGCATCGAGCGGGCCGCACGCCTCGGCGAGCTGCCGGCGCACTTCCGCCAGCGTTTCCTCGGCCAGCCCTCGCGGAAGGCGCCGCCCGCTCGGGCGGTGGCCTCGGGCGACGATGTCGATGCCCGGCTGCTCGAGCTCGGGCTCACGCAGCGCCACCGAGCGTTCGATGAACAGATTCAGCGCCTGTCGCAGCCGCTCGATCGAGAACGGCTTGACCAGGTAGTCGAGCGCTCCGAGGTGCATCGCCTCACGCACCGTGGCGGTGGCGCGCGTGGCCGTGACCGCGATCACCTCGCTCGGAAACGAGGCCAGCCGGAGCTTCCGCATGAACGTGAGCCCGTCTGCGTCGGGCAGTCCGAGGTCGAGGAGGATCAGCTCCGGCCTCAACAGCGTCGCGGCGCGCTGGGCCGCCGCGGCGTGGCGAGCCATGGCCGCCACCGTCATCCGCGGGACGGTCTCGACGACGTGGCGGTGCACCGCCACGACCGAGGGATCGTCTTCGACGATCAGCACGCGCCAGGTCATAACCGGTCGCCCTTGCGGAACTCGACGATGAAGGCAAGCCCCTGTGACTTGCGCTCGACGGTGAGCGTGCCCCCGGCGGAGCTCACCGCGTGTGCGACGATCGCAAGCCCGATGCCGTCGTGTCCGGGCTTGGTGCTGAAGCCACGGTTGAACAGCTGATCGTCTGTTACCGACGATGCTCCCGGTCCCCAGTCGCGCACCTTGATGATCGTCCGCTGGGGCCGGTCGGCGATCAGCAGCTTGACTCGTCGCCTGCTCTTCGTCATCGTCGCCACAGCGTCGAGCGCATTGTCGATCAGATTCCCGACGATCGTCACCGCAGCGGCGTCAGTGAGCGCTGGCGGAAGCCGGAGCAGGCGACTGCGAGAGTCAAGCGTGAGCGTAATGTCCCGCTGGTGCGCGATGCCCATCTGGCTTAGGACGAGGCCGGCGAGCGCCGGGTTGTGGATGCGATCGACGATCGCCGTCTGAAACTGGTCATAAGCATCTTCGAGGCTCGCGACGAATCGCTGAGCCTCCTGGACCTCACCCAGGGCGAGCAGGCCACTGATCGCGTGGATCCGGTTACCGTGCTCGTGGCGCTGCTCGCGCAGCGTGGCGACGAGACGTGACAGGGCGGTGAGTTGTTGCTGCTGCTGTTCGAGCAGTTGTGTGGTTTGGATCGCACTGCCAGCGTGGGATGAGAACAGCCTGAGCAGGGCAATCTGGTACGGCGGCCACGGCGCGGCCTCGGTTCGGTAGACATTCAGCGCCCCCAGCGCCTCGCCGTCGGCGACCAGCGGGGCGGAGACCATCGCGCGGTAGCCCTCCCGCGCGGCGACGTGCCGCCAGGGGCCCACGCGGTCGTCGAGCTCGGTGTCCTCGATCGCCACCGGTATGCGGCTTTGCATGGCGAGGCCGGAAGGCGCCGTACCCGGCATGATCGGCGGCGCGTCGTCTCCGTCGAGCAGCGCACCGTACCCAGGGCTGAGCCCGTGAGCGCCCGCCAGTTTGAGGTTGTTCTCCGGGGTCAGGAGCAGAACGCTCGCTCCGAAGGCCCCGACCACATCCGCGGCCTCCCGGGCGATCAGATCGAGCACCGGCGCCAACCGGCCGCCGGCCGCGACGGCACTACTGACGGTCATGAGCGCGTGCACCTCGCGAGTGACCAGAATGGCTTGCTCATCGCCGCTCTCGAACGGCATTCCGCCGGCCGCCGATCGACCGTCGCGGACTGCCGTCACGCCGCATGCCTCCGGCTGATGCCCTCGAGCACGGTGGCGAGCCTTTCGAGGCTTGCGACGTTGTGGCCGGCGATGAGCCGGTCGACATGCGGAAGAGCCGCACGCATCCCGGCGGCAGTCGCCTCGTAACGAGGGTCACCCTTGAGCGGGTTTACCCATACCACCGCAAACGCCTGCCGAGCCAGACGCGCCATCTCGCGGTCGACCGGCTTGTCGTCCCCGCGCTCGAGCCCGTCGGACATGATAACTGTCACCGAGCCGCGGGTCAGCGCACGGCGTCCCCACTCGTCGTTGTAGGCCTTCAACGAATCCCCGATCCGCGTGCCCCCGGACCAATCATTGACCTTCAGGGCGGCGGCAGAGAGGGCGGTCTCAGGATCGCGGGTCGCGAGCTCGGCGGTGAGCCTGGTCAGATGCGTGCCGAACACGAAGGTCTCCACCCCGCGGCCCGACGACAGGGTCGCATGGAGAAACAACAAGAGCGCCCGACTGTAGGCCTCCATCGAGCCCGAGACGTCGAGTATGAGCACGAGCTTGCGCGGCTTATAGGCGGGTCCCCGGTAGGCGCACCTAATCGGATCGCCGCCGCTTGCCAGGGACGCGCGCACTAGCCCGCGGAGATGCAGCGAGCGACCTCGCCGATCGGCTCGGAGCCGTCGCGAACGTCGCCGGGGCCGGGTGATCGCTGCCGCGGCGATCCATCTCCGTGTCTGCTCGAACTCCTCTCGCGTCATCTTCGAGAAGTCCTTGTGCCGAAGCAGTTCCTCGGTGCTGTATGAGCCCACCTCGCGCTCGCCGCCGTCGACCTCTGTACCGCCGGCAGGGGCCGGCGTTCGGCCGAGGCGGCCGTAGGGCGGCGGCACAGTGGGAACGGGCCGGAGCACAGGCCGGACCGCCACTCGAAGGAACCACGCCGCGAACGCGGAGTCGAAGATCTCGAGCTCCTCGAAGCGCGATACCAGGGTGGTGCGGAGCGCCCAGTAGACGTCCTCCTGCTGGGCGAGATTCACCGCCTCGAGTGCACAGATGGCGTCGGCGATGCGCCGCGGTCCCACCTCGAGCCCGGCCGCGCGCAGCGCTCGGCCGAAGGTCACGAAGTGACGGATGGGCGGTTTAGCCGGCACGGGCCTGAGCCACGAGCTCGGCCAGCGTCTGATCGCGAACCGCCTCCACGTCCTCGCGGTACTTCAGCACCGCTCCCAGCGTGTCCTCGACCGTGTCGATGTCAAGCTCGCGCCTTCCCAGCGCGACCAGGGCCTGCGTCCAGTCGATGGTCTCAGCAACGCCAGGGGGCTTCGCGAGATCCGACCCACGCAGGCCTGCGACCACCGCGGCGGCCTGGGCGGCCAGCCCCGCGGCCGCCTCGGGCACGTGTCGGGACACGATCTCGATCTCTCGCTCCAGCGTGGGATGTCCGATCCAGTGGAAAAGGCATCGGCGCTTGAGCGCGTCGTGCAGTTCGCGAGTGCGGTTCGAGGTCAGGATTACGTATGGCCTGGTGGTGGCGGTCACGGTTCCGAGCTCCGGGATCGTGACCTGAAAATCCGATAGCACCTCGAGCAGGAAGGCCTCGAACTCCTCGTCGGCTCGGTCAATCTCATCGATCAGCAGGACTGGAGCGTCGGGGGAGGAGATCGCCTCGAGCAGCGGCCGGCGGATCAGAAACTTTGGGCCGAACAGTTCAGCCTCGTCCACGTCGCCGTCCTGCGCGGCGCGGATATGAAGCAGCTGACGCGTGTAATTCCACTCGTAGACGGCATGTGCGATATCGAGACCCTCGTAGCACTGCAGTCTGATCAGCGGTGCCTGGAGGATGCGCGCGACCGCCTTAGCCGCCTCCGTCTTGCCGACTCCCGCTTCTCCCTCGAGCAGCAGGGGCTTGCGGATCGTCAGCGATATGAACAACGCGGTTGACAGCCCTCGGTCACTGATGTAACCCGTGGCATCGAGCGCTGCGGCCATTTCCTCGATCGATGCGGGGACCGTCCGGTTACCTTGTGTCATTTGATCCGTTTTGAATTATCCGTCACTCCAGCCGGTTGGGTTCGGAAGGGAGGGGCAGTCAACAACTTCCATAATGAAGGTGCGGTCGAGCTTTGGATGGTAGTGCTGCGCGCCAGCTACAGACTCAAGCCCGCTCGGCTCCAGACGACTGCTGGCGATGAACAGGCGCCGATAAGCGGTGACGCTGGTGACAACAGTGGATGAGCATATTTCGGTCATGCCTCGTCGAATATCCCCCGTATGGGGGATCTTTTCCTCGCCATGCGGCGCGGTTCGACGAGTACGACTGTGACCCCGGCTCAGGGACCAAAGGCACCGGGCTCGGTGTCGTCTTGATTACCTGGCTGCCTCGCAACCGCGGACACTGTCATGAACGGTCACGAGATCGACGTCTGGATCGAATCAGGTCGCCGGCATGCCCAATCGTGGGGGTCGGCCGGCGATCCGCTCGTGCTCTGCGCGCCCGGCCTCACTACGAATATGCATTCATTCGATGCCCTCGGGCCAGAACTAGTGGGGCTTGCCCGCCACGTCGTCGCGGTCGACCGTGGGCGTGGTCACGGCGAGCGAGATCGCCGAGGACGCCGGCGCTGCGGCCGTGATGGCGCTTGAGCGCGTTCCGCCGACATCCGCCGGGATGGAGCGTGGCGCGGGCGTCTGATGGGGCCCATGACTCGCAGCACCCAGGAAGCAATGATGTCGCCGTGATGGCCAAGGCCCCGTATCGGCCACCTCGTCGAGGCGCATGTGCTCGAGGCGCTGCAGGTCGACTACATCGACGAGTCCGAGGTCCTGACGCCCGCCGAAACCTGATACAGCCGGTGCGAAGCTTTCCTGAGCGCGCCACGCTGCGCGGTGCTCTCGACGATTGGCTGCGACGGCGCACCGCGCCAGATCGTCATTCAGTATCTGCTCGGCGAAAACCACCTCCGCATCACGGATACCGAGATCGCCGCTGGGTGGCCAATCTCCGACGCGGCTGCGAGCCTCCCTGATCGTCGACAACCAGGTTGGCTACGTGCGCTACGTCTCGATCCGCGGGACCGCGACCCTCTGGACGAGCGCCACACCGCGGGGTAAAGAAGAGGTAGGCGGCCGGGCGGTGCGGCACTTCGCTGTGATTGCTTACGACATCTGGTCGATACTAAAGGGGCCACGCCGGCCGATGAGTGGCGCTGCGATGGGATTATTGGGCATCCAGCGGCGAGGCGATCAGACTGCCGCACTTGGCGATCCGAGCAACCTGAAGCTGAGCCGGCGCCCTGTCGCAGCGAACGAGCAGCAAAGGTCGGCGGGTCAGCCATCGGTCTTCTGTTCGGCGTCGGGAAGCACCAATGTCATGTCCGAGGGCGGAATCAATTCCTCGTCCGGCTGGTGGGTTAGCGGCGGCTGCCGCGGTGCGCGGGGCATCCGCGCTTCCAACGTCGCCTGCCGCGGGCTTACTCCCGATCCGGTGACTCCCATCCAGGCCGTCACCGGAGCGAGAGTCTAGGCTGGGCGGGTCGGGAGAGCTCTCGCTCAAACACCATCCTTCGTCGGAAGCTCGCCTGTCGTGAAATCGTCCTGTGGCTTTGGCGAAGGACGCGTTGGTCGATGCCGGCGGCCGGCGAGTGCCTTGCCACGTTTCCGATCACGCGGGCGAAGTCGACGGCATCATCGCATTGACGTCTGGCGGCCTCGGCGCCGCGGACGTCGCTTCGGCGACTTAGGAGGCGTTCGGATCCGGCTCCATGACGCCGATGCCGGACGAATGACATCGCCAGATCCGAGCGCCTCATGAGTCTAGGTCGGTCGGCAGCGCGGCATCGGTAAACGCCCGGGTTCCCAGCAGCTCTCGGGGACCTCGCTTTCGGTGACCCGCGGGCAGGCGGCTTCGGTCGTCAAAGCCTGGCTCAATCCGACTGAAGGGTCCCGAGGCCGACGCTGCGCCGGCGTTGCTGCCGCTTAGGGTGGGTCGACCTCTACCGGTCTGCAGTCGACGCTCTGACCGCCAGTTTGGCAGCGTTTACGGTTCGGCCGTTGGTGTTGGGGAGGCGGTAGCCACGGTCGGCCTTGACGACGTCGCCGGTCTTCGAGAGCTTTGAAAGAGTGGTGCTCACGGTCCCTCGCGCGAGCCCGGTGGCGTTCGCGACCTCGCCGGCGGTCAGGGCCCGATCGCTCGAGAGCGCGGCGAGCACTTTCGCTCTGGTCTCACCCCGCGCCGTTCGCGTCGACCTGTTTGCGCCATTCGCGGTGCTGGCAGTGCGGACTCGGGTTCGCGCCGCGGTCGGCTGCGGAGCGTCCGGCGTGTTCGCGGGCGGCTGCGACCTCGCGGTTCTCGATTTGGGTGTTGAGCGGTCGCGGGGGTCGAGCGCGGCGAGCGCGTGACGTAGCTTGTCGGCCTCCGCGAGCAACTGGTCGAGTCGTTGCTGCATGTCGTGACGAATGCGATCGATCAACTTGGCGACGCTCCTGGTCTTAGGTTGGCAGGCGCCGAAACGGCACCAAGTCGGCATCGTGCCACACCTGGTTTGCCAGCGGCAATTTCGGGTCACAGAACAACGGTCATCGTCGTGCGCGACACATCGCGTTGACGTATACCGTCGAGCTTCGCGCGCCAGGACCTCGTGAGCATATTCTGGCCGGGCTAGAAGCTGAATACCCGAGCAATCGGGTGTAGGCGTGCCTTAAGCTGCGCGACTGCCTGGAGCCGGGCTGCTGTCGATGATCGAGAGTCGACTCAGCGATCCCGACCCCACCATCGGGGAGCACGCCCGTAACTGCGGGCGCGAGCCCGTGGAACCTACAAGCGCGCCGAGTTCCGCTTTGCGCCCGGGTGATGTTTGCTAGAACGGAGAGGTGGGGTTTGCGCGCGGGAGGGAGGTGTCACTCCCCGCGAGATCGCTGCACCGAAGCCGAGGTGTCCGACGGTCCCGAGAGCGGGGCACTCGAGATCGCCCCAAGCCCAGCTCGACGGAGGCGGAGCCGACCAAGAAACCGTCGGGCAGCGCGCGACGAGCACTGCCTCGGCCACCGCCTCACTGGTTCGCCGAACCGCGTGCACTGCGAGGCGCTCCCGCGCGGCGCTTGTGCTTCACCCAGGCCGTGCACTGGCGCCCGGGGTGACGTCGAGCTGCGCCGCTTGGCACGACGCCTTCGAGGCCGAGCTCCTCGACACGCGCGACGAAATCCTCGCTCCGCTCGACCACCACGCTCGCCGGCGGTCCGCCACACAGCTGGCGAGCGCGAGCTCCTCGAGCGGCGCCCGGCGCTTCGAGTAGGGCATCGGGGCGGCTGGTAGTCCAGCTCAGGACTGGTGGTGACGGTAGGCGTACGTCGCCTCGCGGACGGCCGCGTCGCTTTCGAGCGCTCCGCCGAACGCACCGCCGACGGTGGCCAGCGCGCCGGCGAGCAGCGCCAGGCGCAGGTAGTCCGCAAAGTCCGAGCGATGACCGATCTGCGCCGACATCAGCGACGGCTCGAGCATCAGCTCGGCCGCGGCAAGTGCTATCAGGCATGCACCCGCGAAGAGCGCAAGGATCCCGAAGCTGACGGTGATCAGCGTGACGATGTTGAACAGGATCGCCTGCTCCCGCACGCGGCTGCGAGTAGCGCGCTCCCACAATCCGTGCACGAAGATCAACGTCGCGGTTGCGCTCGCGATCGCCGCGAGGCATACCCCCGCCATGCGCGGCGCGGCCAGCCCGGAGGCGATGCGCCACACATCGGCGGTGACGATCGTGAACGTCGCGACACCAAGCGCGCCGATCATCGCGCGGGACAGACGCGTGGTCAACCGCCACGGATGGTTGGCGCGCACCATCCCAGCGAGCAGCCGCAGGTTCCCGGTCAAGACGCGATGTGCCAGTGCGAAGCCGTCCAGCGAGTCAGGCCCTCCGAGCTCGCTCACCGGCACGATCACGCGGCGCTGAACGACGCGCCGGCTGCCGGACTTGCCTCCGCCACCGGCGGCCCTATCACCCGCGATCACGCCCACCGCCTCTGCCACAGATTCGACCAAGTGCCGGGCGTGCCGCGGTCCGAGCGCAGGCAACGAGACCAGGGCTGCACCATGGGTCGGACTCGAGTGCAGCACCAGCGGGCGGCGTGAGATCCGCAACGGAAGCTCCGTGACATGCACAACCAGGTCCCAGTTCTCGTCCAACAGACGGGAGCGCGCGGCATCGACGAGCTCAGCGAGCCCAACCGGGGGGCGTAGCAGCGATTCGCGAACCGCCGTGATCTTCCACTTGACCCCCGGGTAGCTCTCCGCGAGCACCGGCTCGAGATCGCGGACGAGCTTCTCGACGTCTTCGGCGTCGAGCGCCGCCGTGACGACGAGGCCGAGGTGGATCTCGTCGTCGTTCTTTTCCATTCGCCGTCCGACAGCAGTCTCGCCGTCGGCCGCGACGTTCGTTGAAGCAGCGCGATCTGGAGGGTCCATCCGCTGCAACTCACTCTACGACCTTCCCGCTGATCAACCGTGCGATCAACCTGAGATCCGCGAGTAGAGAACCGTACCTAGCATCTCGTGGTCCGCGCGCGTCGCAGATGGCACGCCCGCCGAGGTCTGTTTTGCTCATCGCGACGGCGCCGAGCACGCGATCGCGTTGGCGACGGAACAGCCACGCGCCGAGGACGTCGTCGTGTGGCTGAGCTTGTCCGACAGCAGCAGCCAGCGGCGCCGCCGACGGCGTCGAATCGTGGCTGCTTGTACGAGAACGGGGAAGCGCCCGATCGATCGGAGGTGTCCCTGCTTCACCTGGTGGAGCAGGCGCCCGCCGACGTCGGGAGCGTGCTCTTCCAACTCGTCCTTTGCACCAGTGAGCTCGCGGTCACCCGATCCGCTCCTGTGCATATGCAACGCCGGGTTCGGCGACCAGCTGTCCGGTGAGCGCGACTGTGTCGCTCGCACAGACGAAGCAGCTGTGCCACGTCGACAAGCCCGTGCCGATCGTCGGAGCGGGGGTTGATCGCACTGGGACACAGCGCTACGTTAGTTAGGTAACTTACCGTTGCCGAGCGCTCATGAGCTACCCACGGAGGTCCTGATGACGTCCACCAGCCTGCCCCCTGACGTTGGGATCGAGCTTCGAGAGGGGTACGCCGCGGTCGGCGATCAGAGCTTGCATTACGTCGAGGCCGGGGAGGGGCCGCTGATTGTTCTGCTGCACGGCTTCCCGGAGTTCTGGTTTGGCTGGCGGCTACAGATCGCGCCGCTCGTGGCGGCCGGCTTCCGGGTGGTCGCCCCGGACACGCGCGGTTACAACCTGTCATCGAAGCCAGAGGGGTTCCACAACTACGCCGTCGACCTCCTCGCCGACGACATCCGCGGCCTCATCGAAGAACGCGGTGCCAAGTCCGCCCTGTTGGTCGGTCACGACTGGGGTGGAAGCATCGCCTGGACCGTCGCGATGAATCACCCCGAGGTGGTCGACCGGCTCGCCGTCCTCAACGCCGCCCATCCGCGGCGCCTCTCGGAAGGGCTGCACCATCCGAGCCAGCTCCGGAAGTCCTGGTACTTCTTCTTCTTCGCAACACCGGGACTGCCGGAAGACATCGTGCACGCCAGGGACTGGCACTTCTTCCGACACTTCCTGCACGACGCGAATCCGCCTTACACGCAGCAGGAACTCGACCGCTACATCGAGGCCTGGTCGCAGCCAGGGGCAGCAGCCGGGATGATCAACTACTACCGCGCCTCGGTCCGACAGTCCCAAAAGGAAGCCGCAGCGAAGCTTCGCCCGATCTCGGCGCCGACACTCGTCATCTGGGGGGAGCGCGACTCCTACCTCGGCCCCGAACTAGCCGAGCCCGATCACGACGATGTGCCAAACCTCGACCGGGTCGAGCGCCTGCCCGACGCCTCGCATTGGGTCCATCACGACGAGGCCGAAAGCGTCAATCAACTGCTTACCGACTTCTTCGCCCCCGCCCGTCCAACCCAATAGGGCCAAGCGTCGACGACGTCGCCGCAGCCGGAGGGACTCAAGACAGCCAACTTCGCGATCGACAGCGGTGAGGTGGGTGTGCTGCACCGAGCTCGCCCGTGCCCGCCCGAGCCTGGTCGGGTCCCGCTCGGCCTAAGCGTGCGAGCACTGCCGGGGACCTCGACCCTGCAGCGCTCACGATCCAGCCCATCCCTGACCCCGCCGGCCGGCTCCCGGCGAGAGTCCGGAGGAGCCTGGTGAAGGAGGACCGGCTCGATAGCGACACAGCGATGATGGGGCCACGCCGCGAGAAGCAGCAGACCCAGGTCATCGCGCGCGGGGCCGCACTTGCCTTCGGCGAGCCGCTATGACTAACCGCGATGAGCCACCACGAAGGCGCGTTCGCACTGGCTGAGGCGCAGGTCGCGGCCGTGCGCGACGATCCGGCATCGCGTCTTGCGTTGATGGCGCGGCTGTTCCACGGGCCGACGGGCCGCGCGCCGCGACACGTGCCGTTCCGACTGGCGGCGTTGTCGTTCATGCGCTGGCAGGCGCGGCGCGGCGTTCTCAACCCGATCGATGCGTCGCCGCCTGGCAGCGTGTGGTGGCGCGCGATGAACGAGCGACTGCTCCGCGACGGATGCGAAGCGGTCGGGCTGCTACGCGGGCCGGCAGGCGCACCGTCGTCGCACGCCGTGCGGCTCTGGTTGGAGTTCAGTGCAAGGCCGACGGGGCGCAACTGGTACCGCGCGCACAACGCGAGCATCGTGGGTGGCTACCTCGAGCACCGGAACCTCGCGGAAGCAGAAAGTGCACCGGAGCGCTTCTTCATGAATGTCGCGCTGGTGCGCGTCCTATATGCGCACGTCCTGGTCGGGGTGCCGCGCCTGGCCCTAGGCCGGTTGGCCCCGCTCGGCCGCGTCGTGGGCGACCCCCGGTTGGGGATAGCCGGAGTGTTCCTCTCACTCCGCCGCGTGGTGCCAAACCGGTATCCGCTCGAGCTTGACGTGGAGCGCTACATCGCCGACGAGCAGCGTCTTGGCCGGATGCTCGACTACGCGGTGATCGTGCCGCGGCTGCAACGTCTCTACGAGTGGTCGGCCGAGGACCTCGACGAACCGGGCCTGCTGGAGCTGGTTCGCGACGGCAACCCGATCTACGCCTGGCCTTACGAGCAGCGACACGTATGGCGCAGGCCGACCGTGCCACTCGCAGCCCGGGTACTCACACGCTTTACACGCGCTCGCTGAGATCGCAAACCGGAACATGCGATCATCCGCCACAGGGGACAGCGATCCCGGTGCCCTTCGGCGGGTCTCGGAGCGGCTTGACCTATGCACGGAGCGAATCAGTGGGTACGGTTGCCCTTCGCTGGATCAGGCGCGAACGCGAGAGCCCACGGCGATGCCAACAATTAGTCACGACGGATCGTTCGTCACGTTCACCGAGGAAGAGGCCGCGGCATTCGCTGTGGCCGGCGGACCGGACCTCGCCTACTTCGACGAACTGATCAACAACTACGCGCTTGCTCATGGCGGCGAGACCTTGGCGGTGTGGGAATGCATTCAAGGGCCGCGGATGGGCAAGAAGATCAAGTGGAGCCCGGATCGCATCCCTGCGCGGGTGGGGATCTCGCAGTCGAGGATGAACGAGATCCTTGACGACACGATTGCGGCTGTGTGGCCAGCATGGGAGTCCAGCCCTCAGTACGCGAGGGTCGAGAAGACTCACCCCTGCGGTAGCAACGGATGCCGCGCTAGGTAATCGGTAGCACTGTCGTCGCCGTCCGGTCGCGCGGGCGCGCTATTGCGGTGGTTCGAGCGGCTCACGGGCGGCTGCCGGGTTGA
>DATBYI010000452.1:0-19999 GCA_036513815.1 Solirubrobacteraceae bacterium | reverse complement strand
GAGCTCGAACGCGACCAAGATCGTTCACGCCAACGTCCAGCTGACGCCCGACCCGACGATCCTGACCTTCGAGACCGGAACCCGCCACCGCACGGCGGAGCGCGTCTCCAAGCAGACCGACGCGCTCGTGGTGGCGATCTCCGAGCGCCGTGAGGTCGTCTCGCTCTACGTCGACGGGATCAAGTACATCCTCGAGGACATTCCGGTGGTGCTGGCCAAGGCCAATCAGGCGCTTGCGACCCTGGATAAGTACCGCAGCCGCCTCGATCAGGTCTCCACACGCCTCACCGCGCTCGAGTTCGAGGGCGGTGCAACCCTGCACGACGTGCTCACCGTGCTCCAACGAGCTGAACTCGTCACGCGAATGGCGGTGGAGATCGAGCGTTACATCGTTGAGTTGGGTACCGAGGGCAGACTCATCGAGATGCAGCTGGACGAGACGATGGTGGGCGTGTCGGCCGATAAGGCCGCGCTCGTCCACGACTACTTGATGGAGGACACCGACGAAACGTTCGCCGCGGCCTTCGACCAGCTTGTGCGCCTGCCCAATCAGGACCTTTTGGATTTCGGGCGCTTGGCCGAGCTGCTCGGCTACGACCGCAAGCTGAACACCCTCGACTACCCGACGTCGCCCCGCGGCTTTCGCATCCTGGGGCGGATCCCTCGCCTGCCGAAGATGGTGGTGCAGCGGATCGTCGGGGAGTTCGGAGGGCTCGAGGAGTTGCTCGCCGCCACCGATGGCGAGCTCGAGACCGTCGACGGCGTCGGCGAGATCAGGGCGAAGGACATACGCGAGGGTCTTCGCCGACAGCAGGAGATCAACCTGGTCGACAGGTACCTGCAAACGTAGTTGCCAAGGGAGAGATGGTCGGGCGTGGGTCTTATCGGATCCCGCCCGTCCCGGACAGAGGAGGACACCATCACAGAGCTAATGGAAGAGCCGCTGGAGGACCTCGAGATCGTCGAGGAAGTAGTGCACATCGAGTTCGAGATCGGCGACAACGTCGTCTATCCGCACCATGGCGCGGGCAAGGTGATCCGCAAGGAGCAGAAGGAAATCCTCGGCGAGCGGCGCGAGTACCTGACGATCAAGATCCTGCACAACGACATGACCGTCATGGTCCCCACCGAGAACGCCGCCCTGGCCGGCCTACGGCGCGTGATCGACGAGGAGACCGTCCAGAAGGTCCTCGCCGTGCTTCAAGACGAGTGCTCCGAGATGCCCAAGAACTGGAATCGCCGGTTCAAGTACAACCGCGACAAGATCAAGACCGGCGACATCTACGAGCTCGCCGAAGTGGTGCGCAACCTGGCTCTCCGCGAGGCCGAGAAGGGCCTCTCGACGGGCGAGAAGCAGATGTTCACGCGTGCCAAGAAGATTCTCGCCTCCGAACTCATGTACGCGCTCGAGATGGACGAGGACGGCGTCGAGGAGTACCTCCAGGGGCTCCTCCTGGAGTCCTACAACGGCAAGAACGGCAAGCACGGGAAGGTCACCGTCGCGGCCAAATAAGCGAAGGCCACGACGCGCATGGCAGTTGCGCTGATCGTGGCTGCGGGACGTGGGGAGCGCCTTGGGTCGGGCCGGCCCAAGGCGTTCGTCACGCTGGGGGGAAGACCGATGCTCGAATGGAGCGTCGAGGCGCTCCGGGCCGTGGCCGGGATCGAGCGGATCATCGTGGCGCTGCCCGGTGACTCGCTGGACGAGGCCCCGATCGGAACGACCGCGGTGGCGGGCGGAGCGGTCCGCTCGGCGTCGGTCCGCGAGGCATTGCGCGCCGCGCCGGAAGGGGATCCCATCGTGGTGCACGACGCGGCGCGCCCGCTCGCGCCGGCGCGTCTATTCGAGCGCGCGCTGGCGCAGCTGGAGCGTTCCGGGGCGGATGCCGTGGTTGCCGCGGCCCCCGTGTCGGACACGATCAAGGAAGTGGACGTATCCGACGGGCGGACCGTGACGCGCACGCTCGAGCGCGCACGGCTGTGGGCGGTACAGACGCCTCAGGTGTTCCGGCGGGCGGCGCTCGAGCGGGCGCTGCTGGACGCCGAGGACGAGACCCTCGCCGCCGCGACAGACGACGCGTGGCTCGTCGAGCGCGCCGGGGGTAGGGTCGAGGTTGTGGAGTCCTCGCCGGCCAACTTCAAGATCACCACGCCGACCGACCTGGCCTTGGCCGAGTTGGTGCTCGCGGAGGCGCGGGCGTGAGCCTTCGCGAATCCGCGGAGGCGCCGGCGTGAGCCTCCGGGAGTCCGGCGAGGAGCGAATGACCGTCACGACCGGCCTCGGCTATGACTGCCACCCGTTCGCCCCCGGCCGGCGCCTCGTGCTCGGCGGCGTCGAGCTTTCGCACGATCGCGGCCTCGCCGGCCACTCCGACGCCGACGTGCTCACGCACGCGGTCATCGACGCTCTGCTCGGCGCCGCGGCGCTCGGCGACATCGGCCAGCACTTTCCGGACTCGGACGAGCGCTACCGCGACGCCGACTCGCTTGACCTGTTGCGCACCACCGTCGCGATGCTCACGCACCGCGGCGTCACGATCCTCCACGTCGACACGACCGTGGTGATCGAGCGTCCGCACGTCGCGCCGGTCCGGGACGAGATCCGTGCGTCGCTCGCCGAGGCGCTCGGGATCTCGATCGAGCACGTCAGCGTCAAGGCGACGCGCGGAGAGGGAATGGGCTTCGTGGGGCGCGAGGAGGGCGCGGTGGCGCTGGCCATCGCTACCGTCGAGCGATGACCGACACCACCATCCGTCGACTCCGCGACGCCGATCGCCAGGGATGGCAGCCGCTGTGGGAGCAGTACCTGCACTTCTACCGAGCGGAGCTGCCGCCTCACATAGTGGACGGCACATTCGCCCGTCTGTGCCAGCCCGAAGGCGCGCTCGTCGGCCTCGTGGCGGTTGACGGCGACGGCAACGCCATCGGCCTCGCGCATCTCGTCTTTCACGCCACGACGTGGGCCGACACGCCGTACTGCTACCTCGAGGATCTGTTCGTCGACCCGCGCGCGCGGGGTGCCGGCGTGGCCAAGGCGCTCATCGAGTCGGTTTACGCGACCGCCCGCGAGCGCGGTGCGGAACGGGTCTACTGGACGACCCAGCAGTTCAACGGCGCGGCGCGCTCGCTGTACGACACCGTCGCCCGGCTGACCTCGTTCGTGATCTACGAACACGAGTTCTAGACCGGCGGAGGCGCACCCGAAAAGTCCGGTTACGTTCGCGGGGCGCGGGGAAACCCCGAAGACGGAGAGCAGGTGCAAACGGCACGGCCCGCGGTTGCGGCGTGAAAGGCGAGAGCATGAGCACGACCGACAAGCGAACCCTGACCCCCCTCGTCGAGGGCGGTCACTACTTTGAGTGCCCGCGCTGGCACGACGGCCGATGGTGGATCTCGGACTTCTACCGTCATGCCGTCCTCAGCTACGACGCCGAGGGCGGCGAGCGCGTCGAGCTGGAGGTCGAGGCCCAGCCGTCGGGGATCGGCTGGCTGCCGGACGGCGACCTGCTCGCCGTCTCGATGAAGGACCGCCGCGTCGTTCGGCGCAGCGCGGACGGCAGCGTCGGGATCCATGCGGACCTGTCCGAGCTGACCACCGGTCACATCAACGACATGATCGTCGACCGGGAGGGCCGGGCGTTCGTCGGCAACTTCGGCTTTGATCTGATGGGCGGCGGGACACCCGCGCCGGCGAGCCTCGTGCGGATCGACGCCGACGGCGCGGCCTCCATCGCCGCGGAGGACCTCTGGTTCCCCAACGGCATGGTGATCACCGACGACGGGACGCTGATCGTGGCCGAGACGTTCGCGGCCAGGTTCACCGCGTTTGACATCCGGCCCGACGGGTCGCTCGAGAACCGGCGGGTTTGGGCCCAGGTTCAGCCATCGCCCGAAGCCGCGGACACCGAGACGATGCTGTCCGCGGTCAGCTTCGCTCCCGACGGCTGCGCGCTCGACGCCGAGGGCCACGTGTGGGCGGCCAACGCGCTCGGTGGGACGGTCTGCCGCGTCGCGCCCGACGGTCGGATCGTCGACGAGGTCACGATGCCGGATGGCCTTGGCGTGTTCGCGTGCGGGCTCGGCGGCGAGGACGGACAAACGCTCGTCGCGTGTGCGGCACCGGACTTCTACGAGCTCGCGCGTCAGGCGGCGCGGGAGGCCGTCCTGCTGAGCACTACCGTCGAGGTGCCGGGCGCCGGGCTGCCCTGAGGTCGGACGCTCGCCAGCAGAGCAGCGCGAGCCCCGCAGACGTCAGCAACACGGCCGGCCACGCCCCGATCACGAGCCCGAGCAGGTGGGAGAGAACAAACGCCACGAAGGCCGCGATCGTGAGCCTCGTCGCGGTTTGGCGCCCATCGCGTCTCAGCCAGGTCGCCACGCAGACGAGACCGAACGCCAACAGCACCACTCCGCCGAGGGCGCGCGAGCCGGATAGGACGGCGACGGCGAAGCCGGAGATGAAACCGGCTGCCGCGATGGGTGCGGTGAGCAAACGCTCCACGGTCTCATTGTGGCGGTTTCGTGACGCGCCGCGGTCACGGGCCGCCGGCAATCCGACTACGGTCTGGCCGCCGCCTGCCGGCGGCTCGCCGCCCGTGCTCGCAGTTGTTCGTGCTCGACCAGCCGCTCGAGCTGCTGCACGGTTTGGCGGACGTGGCCCGCGACGGTGGGGGCGGCGATCCGCTCGGCCACCCACCCGCTCAGGCCGGCTCCAGCCACCACGTAGGCCAGGCGGAACTCGACCTGGGTGCGGCCGCCCGGCGCCTCGCGCAGGCGCCACCGTCCGCGGTGGTCGAGGCCGGTCACCGACGTCCAGGCGAAGTCGCCCGGCGCGTCGAACTCGACGACTTCGACCAGGCCGCCGACCTCGGCCGCGCCGATCCGGAACAGGATGCGGTAGCGGGCGCCGAGACCGGTGCGCCGATCACCGGCGATCTCCCAGCGGGTGATTCCGGACATGTAGCCGAGCACGCGCTCAGGGTCGGTCACGATCGACCACACGTCCTCGATCGGCGCGGCCAGGAGCCGGTTGGCACCCAGCCTCATCCGATCACCGGGAAGCGACGCTCGGCGGCGAGCGCGTCGAGGGCATCCTGCATGAGCCGGATCAGGTGGTCGTAGATCTCGTCGATGTCGGGATCGGGGCCGAATTCGGCGCGCAGGTCGATCGCCGGCAGCGTCTCGATCGTGATCTTCGCCGGCAGCGGTATGTGGCCGAGATCGCCGACGTTGACGATCCACGGGAGCGAGATCGAGATCGGCAGGACCTTGAGGCGCAGCAGCCGGTCGAGCGCGAGCAGGCGGGCCAGGCGCTCGCCGCGGCTGAGAAACAGTGCCGTCTCCTGACCGCCGATAGAGACCACCGGGACGATCGGGACGTCCTGGTCCAGCGCCATGCGCAGGAAGCCCTTGCGGCCGCCGAAGTCGACGCGGCTCGACTGCCAGCTCGGACGGTGCACCTCGTAGTCGCCGCCCGGGTACACGAGCAGCGCCGCGCCGGAAGTGAGTGCCTTGCGAGCGTTCTCGGGTGAGGCCGCCACCGTGCCGAACTTGCGCAGCCAGCTCAGGCCGGGTAGCGAAAGCACGAGGTTGTGGGCCAGCTGGTAGAAGGACCGCTCGACGCCGAAGTACGTGCTGAAGGCGACGGTGAACACCATCGTGTCGGGGATCATGTTCCCGCCCGAGTGGTTGCCAACGAGCAGCACCGGCCCCTCGTCGGGGACGTTGCCGAGCCCTCGGACCTCGCCCCGGAACCACAGGCTCGAGAACAGCCAGAACAGGGGGAGTTGCTCGCGGATGAAGTCGGGGTCGCGCTCGTCGAGGTCCGCGCGCGGGATCCGGCGCGCCACGACGCCGGCGAGCTCGCGCCACGCGCGGGTCAGGAGCGAATCGGACTGCTCGTCCGCGGGTGGATCGATCGGAACGCTGGGCTCGTGCCCGTTGCGCCGGGCCGACGTCGTGGTGGGTGCCTCGGCCATGACGACGCCTCCCGGCCGCGCTCAGGCCGCCTCGGCCCGGCGCCTCCACGCGGCCGGCAAGGGCAGCGTCTCGGCGCTTTCGACGCGCGTGAAGAAGTCGGCGAGGAGCGCGTTGGTCTCCTCGGCGCGCTCGACCTGCGGCACGTGACCGCATCGATCGATCGTCACCTGCTCGGCCTGTGGCAGCCATTTGCGCACGTGGCGCGAGAACGCGGCGGGCACCAGGCAGTCGTGGCTGCCCCACACGAACAGCGCCGGGGGCTCGAGCTCGGCCAGGCGGCGGTAGAAGCCGTGGCGGCCGAGCGGCGCCTCGAGGTAGATGTTGCGTGCGCTGGCCAGCAGTGCGTAGCGTGCGCCGGCGGTGTGGTAGATCCGCTGGAACTCGTCGACGACGAGGTCGGCCACGGCCGGGTCGATCAGGTCGCGGTCGTAAAACATGCGCCAGAACTGCGACGCCACCACCGAGCGGCGGATCCCGTGTGGGAGGAGGCCGAACTCGGGGCGGAGCAGCCGAACGATCGGGTGAAGTCCGCGCTTGAGCCACGCGACGGCCGGGCACAGCAGCCCGAGCGAGCGGATCCGCTCGGGCGCCGTCAGCCCGAGCTCGATCGCCACTCGCCCGCCCATCGAGTTGCCGACGACGTGCGGCCGCTCGATCTCCAGCTCGTCCATCAGCCCGAGCATGATCTCGGCGAACCAGCCAGCGTTGTAGCCGCCGATCGCCGGCTTGCAGGATGAGCCGAATCCGGGGAGGTCGGGCACGTGTACGCGATAGCTCGGGCTGAGGGCGGCGGCGGTCTCGAACAGCGATGCGCGCGTTCCGCCGAGGCCGTGGAGGAGCAGCACGTCGGGGCCCTGCCCCATCGTGAGGGTCGAGATCCGGTGACGACCGACCGGGATGTCGTGGATCTGGAGCAGCGGTGGGCGGCCGCCGACGAGCCTGAACATCCCCTCGAAGGCGATCGCGTGGTCCAGATTGCCGCGCACGGAGAGCAGCCGGCGCTGGAACGCGTCGATGCCCGAGAACTCGCCGCGGCGCAGCCGCAGCCAGGTATCAGAGTCGGTGGTGAGCGTCACCTCCGGGCGGCGGCGGGTCCCGCCCTTGCGCACGCGCGCGGCCCGGCTGGTGCAGCGGACCTCCCAGGTGTGCCCGAGGTCGCACAGAGTGATGAGGTAGGTCGAGTCGAACCCCGGATCGGCGCCCAGGAACCGATCGGGCAGAGAGCGGAAGGCCTCGTCCACGACGCTGAGTCGTCGGCTCTGCTCCGGCCTCCCCGCCACGGCGGCCACCCTACCGCCCGCTCCGGCCAGACGCGCGGGTGGGCGCTACTGTGCCCGCAACATGGGAAGAACGGTTCGTCTGCACGACACGCGCACCGGTCAGGTTTTGACCGTCGAGCCGCGCGAGGGAAACCGCGTCGGGATCTACGCCTGTGGGCCGACCGTGTACGGCCGGATCCACGTCGGCAACGCCCGCCCCTACATCGTCTTCTCGCTCCTGAAGCGCCTTTTCGTCCATGAGGGTTACAACGTCACATTCGTCACGAACATAACGGACGTCAACGACAAGATTTACGCGGCCGCCCAGGAGGCGGGCCGCCCCAGCGACCAACTCGCCCGGGAGATGTCCGCGGAATACATCGCCGACACCGATCGTCTCGCGCTCGGCCGGCCCGACTTCGAGCCCCGAGCGAGCGCCACGATCGACGAGATCGTCGAGCTGATCGAGATGCTGATCGAGGGCGGCCATGCCTACGCGGTGGAGGGCGACGTCTACTTCGCGGTCAGGAGTTACCCGGAATACGGTGAGTTGTCCCACCGCCACCTCGACGAGCTGGATCAGGGCGAGGGCGTCGAGGGAGCCGAGCGCAAGCGCGATCCAACCGACTTCGCGCTATGGAAGGCGCACAAGGAAGGTGAGGACACCGCCTGGGATGCGCCCTGGGGGCGCGGGAGGCCCGGCTGGCACATCGAGTGCTCCGCCATGGCCGAGGAGCTCCTCGGCGTCGGCTTCGAGATCCACGGGGGTGGCTCGGACCTGATCTTCCCCCACCACGAGAACGAGGCCGCCCAGACGCGCGCCGCGCACGGCGTTCCCCTGACGAAGCTCTGGGTGCACAACGGCATGATCCGGCTCGACCAGACGAAGATGTCGAAGTCCGTCGGGAACATCTTCCTGCTCCACCAGGCGCTCGACGCCTTCGGACGGGACGCGCTGATCATGTACTTCGTCTCGAGCGACTACCGCAAGCCGGTCGAGTTCGACGATGAGAGGCTGGCCGAGGCCCAGGCGCGCGTCAGGCGGATCCGCGAGGCAGGGCGCCGGCTTGCCCCGGGTCCGTCGCCCGAGTGGTCGGGTCCTCTGCACGAGCGGTTCTTCGACGCGCTGGCCGACGACTTCAAGACGCCGGAGGCGCTGGCCGCGGTGTTCGACTGGGTGGCCGAGGCGAACCGCTCCGAGCCCGGCACGGGCGACGCCGATCTGCGCGACATGCTGACGGTCGTTGGGCTCGACAACCTGCTCGAGGCGGACGACGCCAAGGCGCCGGCCGAGGTGGCCGAGCTCGCGGACGCCCGCGAACGGGCCCGGGCCGCGCGCGACTACGCCGAGGCGGACCGCCTGCGCGAAGCGATTCGCGCCCGGGGCTGGGAGGTCCGCGACGGACCCGACGGCCCCGAGCTGCTCCCTGCTACCTAGGTTGCATAACTCCGTTCCCGCTTGACACGGGAGCGACGCTATGTAACTCTGCGCGCGGGAGAAGTAACCGTAGAGTAAAGCTTTAGGTCTGCTGCTACAGAGGGTGCGTCCGCCGATCGGGCTGCGCCCGAAGACAATCGAATAGGCGCCAGGGGAGGTAAGTGCGCCACGACATCGGACCGATCCTCGTTCGTCTCGGGCAGGGTCGAGAAGGGATATTCGTGGCTCGGCTTTCCCAGTACTCTAACTCTCAACTTCAGGTTGAGGATGGCTATCTGATCGCCCTTGCCAAGCAAGGAAACGGTGCCGCGTACGACGCGATCGTCCGCCGCTACTACGGGTTCGTCCGTCTGAAGGCCTCCTCCTACTTCCTGGCCGGGGGCGACTCGGACGATCTCATCCAGGAAGGCCTCGTGGGGCTCTATAAGGCGGTGCGCGACTACCGGACCGACCGCGAGTCGAGCTTCCGCAACTTCGCGGAGCTCTGCATCACGCGTCAGATCATCACCGCGGTGAAGACGGCGACGCGCAACAAGCACACGCCGCTCAACCAGTACGTCTCGTTCTCGAGCTCGGCCACCGCGGCGTCGGAGGGGGAGCCGACGCTCGACGAGGTCATCCCGGGCTCGCCGGTTCACGACCCGGTGAACCAGGTCATCAGCTCCGAGGAGCTGCGGGCGCTCGTGGCGTGCATCTCGACCGCGCTGTCGGAGCTCGAGTCGCGGGTACTGGCCCTATACCTCGACGGATACTCCTACGAGGAGGTGGGTCGGCGAATCGGCTGCGACTGCAAGACGGTCGACAACGCCCTTCAGCGCGTCAAGCGAAAGGTCGGAGCGCATCTGGCCGAGCGGAGCGCGCCGGTCCAGGCGGTAGCCGGATAGTGAACTGAGCTCCGCCATCGGGCGGGATCGACGCCTCGACGCTCCCGCCCATCGCCGTCGCGAGCTCGCGCACGATGGCCAGGCCGAGCCCCGACCCGACCGGCCGCTCGCTGCGGTAGCGCCCGTGTAGATAGAAGCGCTCGAAGGCTCGGGGGAGATCCTGGGACTCGAGGCCCGGCCCCGTGTCGCGCACGGCGATCTCGCCCGGCCGGGCACGGACCTCGACCGACCCTCCGGCCGGGGTCAGGCGCAGCGCGTTCTCGATCAGGTTCGAGACGGCCTGAAGGATCCTGTCCTCGTCGCCCAGGACCCAGCTGGCCTCCGGCGTGGGCGAGGCGTGGAGCTCGACCGAGAGCTCGCGCGCCTGGGGGAGGTGCCGGTCGACCGCTTGGCTCGCCACCTCGGCCAGGTCGACCGGCTCGCGTCCCACCGAGAAGTCGGCGCGTCCCACGCGGGCGAGCTCGAGCAGGTCGGCGACCAGCCGCTCGAGCCGGCCGGCCTCGGTCTCGATCACCCTGGCCGCGTCCGCCGGCGCGATCGCCTCCTCCTCGAGGGCCTCGGCGTACCCCCGGATCGACGTCAGGGGGGTCCGGAGTTCGTGGCTGACCGACTCGAGGAAGCGCGCCTGCGACTGCCGGGCGCGCGCGAGCTGGCCGGACATGTCGTTGAAGGCCGATCCGAGCTCGGCCAGCTCGTCGTCGCCGCGGACGGGCACGGCGACCTCGGCGTCACCGGCGGCGAGGCGTCGAGTCGCGGCGGACAGCTCGCCGATCGGTCGGGTGAGCCGCCGCGCCAGCAGGAAGGACAGCGCCACGGCGAGCAGCGTCCCGCCCAGGCCCGCCAGCAACAGGCTCCCGATGAACGGCCGCCACTCGGAGAAGGCGATGGCGGCCGCTCGGATCAGCACGATGCGACCGTTCGGCGTCGGACGGGATGCGTAGACAATCGATCGTCCATCCACGCTGATCGTGCCCTGGCTCGAGCCGGACGGAATCGTCGCCAGCACCGCGACGGCGGCACGGCGGCGGACCCGGCGGGCCCGGCCGGTGCCGACGCTATACACGTGATCGCCGGCTTGCAGCGCGGCGGGCGGACCGCCCACGGCGGCGACGAGGTCGGCCTGGGCCTCGAGCGCGGTCAGCCGTTGCGAGGAGATCTGGCGCCTGACCAGGACGACGCCGACCACGACGGTGAGCGCGCAGCTGGCGATCGCGGCCAAGGCGAGATAGGCGAGGACGCGACGCTGAAGCCTCATCGAGCCTCCGCCACCTTGTAGCCGAGCCCGCGGATCGTCTCGATGAGGTCCGGACACCCGAGCTTCTTGCGGAGCTGGGCGACGTGGACCTCGACCGTCCTCGTCTCGCCGGGCGATGCGAACCCCCACACCGATTCGAGCAGTTCGTCGCGCGTAACCACGCGGCCGGCGCGGCGCACGAGGTACTCGAGCAGGTCGAACTCGCGCTGGGTGAGGACCACCTTGCGGCCATCGACGTGAACCTCGCGCGCGCCGCGGGCCACCGTCAACGGACCCACGCGAGAGACGTCATCGGCGGGCGGCTGCGCCGCGGAGCGCCGCAGCACGGCCTTCACGCGAGCCATCACCTCGCGCGGGGAGAACGGCTTGGTGACGTAGTCGTCGGCACCGAGCTCGAGGCCGGCGACGCGGTCGGCCTCCTCGTCGCGCGCGGTCAGCATGATCACCGGCACGTCGCCGCCGATCCGGCGGCAGACCTCGAAGCCGTCGATGCCGGGCAGACGGACGTCGAGCAGCACGAGCTTCACCGGATGGCGGCGGAGCTCGACGAGGGCGTCCTCGCCGCGGCGCACCCAGACGACCTGATGGCCGTCGCGGCGCAGGTAAGTGCGAAGCAGCTCACCGATGTTCGGCTCGTCTTCGACCACCAGGACAGTGGCTGGCATGGGGGAATCGTAGGCGCGCGCCCGCCAAGTCGAGCCGCACTTTTTACACAGAGCTGACCTTTACCTGACCCGCAGCTTGCACGCGGTTGCCACCCTGGTGCCGGTAAGGCAGACCCAAGACGAGAGAGGCTCTGATGACGTTCGTACGAAAGCACTTCAAACTCCTGACCATCGGTGTGGCGTGTGCCGCGGCGGGCGCCGGCGCCGGCGCGATTGCCACGGCCGGCGCGGCGGGCCCGTCGACCGCGGCAACGACCTCGAACTCCCATGCCGCCCGCGCGGCGCGCGGCGCGCTCGTGCGGCGCGCGGTACAGGGAGATGCCGTGGTCGCCACCAGGAGCGGTTTCGCCACCGTCACGTTCAACCGCGGGTTCGTGGAGTCGGTAAGCGGTCAGCAGCTCACGATCCGGGAAGGGACCAAGCAGCACACCTACAAGACGGTGGCGCTCACGATTCCGGCCAGCGCCAAGGTGCGCGACAACGGCCAGTCGGCGTCACTGTCGCAGCTCACTTCCGGACAGCGGGTGGGCGTCGTCCAGGGGCCACAGCGCACCTGGGTGATCGCGCGTAACGCCGCCTCGTAGACCTTCTCCCAAGCGGGTCCGGCCCCCGCCGGTCGCCCGCCCGCGGTGGACGCGCCGCGGGCGGGTGGGCTGGGGCCTCGCCTTCACAATCGCTATCGAGTTGGTGGCAATTGCCGGAGTTCTTTAAGCTGCCGTCGTAACCCGGCGCCGAACAGAAGGAGCTCCCGCGATGAGCCACCAGGATCACGAGCACAATGGGCCCGGCTACGCGTCACCCGAGGTGGCGCGCCAGCAGCCACCCGAGAAGTTCGTGTACGTCGCCTCGCTGTACGAGGGGACGGGAATCGACCGCCCGGACTTCATCGCGGTGGTCGACGTCGACCCGGAGTCGGCCACCTATGGGCAGATCGTCCACCGGACCGAGATGCCCAACGTCGGCGACGAGCTTCACCACTTCGGCTGGAACGCCTGCTCCTCGGCCTGCCACTCCCAGCTCCAGCGCGACACGATGGTCGTCCCCGGGTTGCGCTCCTCGCGGCTTCACATCGTCGACATCTCCGAGCCGCGGGCGCCGCGGATCAAGAACGTGATCGAGGGCGAGGAGATCAAGGAGAAGCTCGGGCTGAGCGCGCCGCACACGGTGCACTGCATGCCCGGCGACATCATCACGATCTCGATGCTGGGTGACGCCGACGGCAACACGCCGGGCGGGCTCGCGGTCATCGACGCCCGCGATTTCTCAATCGCCGAGCGCTGGGAACGCGGCGCCGCCGACGTCGAGTTTATGTACGACTTCTGGTACCAGCCGCGCCAGAACGCGATGGTGACCAGCGAGTGGGGCGCTCCCAACACGTTCAAGGACGGGTTCAACCCGGCCGATGTCGCGGCGGGCAAGTACGGGCGCAAGCTGCACTTCTGGGATCTCGAGAAACACACCAAGGTGCAGACGATCGACCTGGGCGACGAGGGCTGGATTCCGCTTGAGATCCGCTGGCAGCACAATCCCGACTCGGCCCAGGGCTTCGTCGGCGCGACGCTGTCTTCCAACATCATCCACTTCGAGCGCAACGGAAGCTGGTCGGTCAACAAGGCGATCGACGTGGCCAACGAGGAGCTCGAAGGTTGGCCGCTCGAGGGCGGCGTCCCCGGCCTCATCACCGACCTCGTGCTGTCGCTCGATGACAAGGACCTGTTCTTCTCGAACTGGCTGCACGGCGACGTCCGTCACTACGACGTCTCGGACCCGACGAATCCGCAGCTCAAGTCGCAGGTGTGGCTGGGCGGGTTGCTCGGCCGCGACGGCGGTCATCCGAAGGCGCGCGGCGCCCTCAACGGCGGTCCGCAGATGATCCAGAACTCGCTCGACGGGGATCGCGTGTACGTGACCAACTCGCTGTTCTCGACCTGGGACAACCAGTTCTATCCGGGGATCGAGGGCTGGCTGGTCAGGCTCGATCGTCAGGCGGATGGGACCTACGCGCTTGATCCGAGCTTCTTCGTGGACTTCCACGAGCAGGCCGACGGCGCGCGGCCGCACGAGATCCACCTGCCGGGCGGGGACTGCACCACTGAGATCTTCCAGTAAGGCGCCGCCGTCACCCGTCGCCGACAATCCGATTAGCACGCCGACCCTTCGCACAGATCGGGTCGCCCGTGTCCTCGCCGAGCTCGAGCGGCTCGGCGAGGCCGAGGACCCGCGGGCCAAGGAGCGCGTGCTCGCCCGCGAGCGCGAGCTCGGACGCCGGGTGTGGGGTGCGGAGCGCGCCGAGGCGTACGGTGGCGCGCCGCTCTCGATCACGCCCGAGGTAGGGGAGCTGCTGTCCCTGCTCGTCCTGGCTCGCCGTCCGGCAACCGTCGTCGAGTTCGGCGCGTCGCATGGCTACTCGACGATCCATCTCGCGGCGGCCGTCCGGGACCTTGGCTCCGGCCGCGTGATCAGCACCGAGATCGAACCGGAGAAGGCGGCCGCCGCGCGGCGGAACCTGGCCGAGGCGGGTCTGGGTGATCTCGTCGAGCTCCGGGAGGGGGACGCTCTGGCAACGCTGCAGGACGTCTCCGAGGTGGACCTGCTGTTTCTCGACGGCTGGAACAACCTGTACGAGCCGGTGGTCGACCTGCTCGAGCGTCGGCTGTCGCCGGGCGCACTGGTGATCGCCGATCTGAGCTCCGATGATCCCGACCAGTTCAGCTACGTCGAGCGGATGCACGCTCCGGACGGCGGATACGTCACCGTCGAGGTCCCGCTCGACGCCGGCGTCGTGGTCTCGGTCCGGGCCGCGGCCGATTGGCATGGTCGGCGGCGCCTGACGGCGGCGCCTTAGTCGATCCGCAGCAGCTGGTTGCCGAGCGCCAGCTGGTCGCCGGGATGCAGGCGGGCGCGGCCCACGCACCGTCCGTTCAGCCGCGTCCCGTTGGTGGACTCGAGGTCCTGGATGATCCAGCCGCCGTCGCGGAAGACGAGCCGCGCGTGCCGGCGCGACACGGTGGAGTCGGCCATGACCACGTCGCACGCGGGATCGCGGCCGATCAGCGCCTCCTCCTGCACGCCGCTCCAATCGAGGGCGAGCAGAATGACTCCGTCATCCCGCACCCGACGCCGGCGCCGGCCCGGGACGCGGCGCGTCAGGTCGCCGACGAGTCGTGCCGGGTCGATCACGGCGCTTGCGAACAACAGGTCGAGCCGGTGAGTCAGCGTGTGCTCGCTCAGGAGCCCCTCGGCGTACGCCGCGTTCAGCGTCCGCGCGAGTCGATGCCTGCGGGCACCAGGTCCGAGCACGGAGACCAGTGTCCCGCAACCGCGTCGCGGTGTCCATCACCCCGGGCGGCGCAGCGTGTCCCGGAGGGCCTCGAGGCCCGTGTACTCCGGGTCCCAGCCGAGCTCGCGCTTGGCCTTGCTCGTGTCCATGATCGCGGGATGACTCGCCGCCTCGAACCACTCGCTGGCCGGCGGGGCGAACGAGGGCAGGGGAATCGACGCGGCGGCGCGCGCCGCGCTCTGCACGAGACCGGTGGGAAGCGGCAACGGGGTCAAGCCCAACTCACGGACCACGTCGGCGGCGCTCACCACGCCGTCGCCGGCGATGTTGTACGCGCCGGGCGGTCCATCGGCTACGACGCAGCGTAGGAGCGCCTGGCCCACGTCGTCCTCGTGGATGAACTGCATCGGGAGCTCAGGAACGGGCACCGGGACGGGCACCGGCATCCGGCCGGCCAGCTCGAGCAGACGCTGGACGAGCTCGGCCAGCGGAGCGGGCAGCGCGTCCTTGGCGCCGACCGCGTGCGGGCCGAGCACGATGGGCGGGCGGAGCAGGTACAGGGCGAGGCCGGGATTGGCCTTCCCCTCACCCTCCAGAAGCTGCTCGAGCTCGGCCTTCTCCTGGGCGTAGAACAACCGCGCCGCCGGACGCACCGGCCAGTCCTCGGTCATCCCGATCGGGTTGTCGGGATGAAAACCGTAGGCCGCCACCGACGAGGCGTACACGAACCGCTTCGAGCCGGCGGCTGCGGCGGCGCGGAACGCGTTCAGCGTGCCCTCGACATTGATGGCGCGGATCGTCTCGCGCGAGGCGGTGCCGGTGATCATGAACGCGAGGTGGACCACGACGTCGGCGCCCTCGAACGCCTCCTCGAGCGCGCTCGGGTCGCGGACGTCGCCGCGCCGGTACTCCATCTTGGTCCAGCCTTGCGCGGCCGGGTCGAAGGGGCGGCGCGCGATGCCCACGATGCGTGCGATCCGCGGGTCGTCCTGGAGCAGCGGCACCAAGCCAAAGCCGAACGTCCCGGTCGGTCCGGTGACCGCGACGGTCAGGCGCGGCTCAGCCATCGAAGCCGTCCAGGCCCAGCCGCGTGGCGATCAGCTCGTCCACCTCGCTCGGTTCGACTGGGCGAGGAGACTCGCCCGCCGGCGTCTCCTCGGTCAGGGACAGCCCCTGCCAATCGCTCAGCCTGAGCCGGGTGCCGTCCGGGCGCTGGCGGACGACGATCAGCCCGGTGACGAACGGAGACCGAGGGTGCGTCGAGGTGAACCAGTTGCTGAGCTCCACATCGATCATCGGTACGGGTTCGGGGATGAATCCGTACAGGTCGATCCACTCCCCGTGCTGCACGGTTTGCAGAACGAGCTCGGGTCCGTCATCGACGATCCGGAAGCGCCAGCCCGACTGCTCGTACGGACCTCCCGGCCCGAACGGGATCGGTTCGAGCAGCGTCCCGCTGCCGAAGCCGACGTCGGCGTGCCAGTTGCCCCCGCCGGATTGCACGCGCAGGACGAGGTGGGTGCGCGGCCTCGGACTCCCGGCCGGCCGGCCCACGCGTACGCGCGCAAGGAACATGTCGACCCCGGCGCCGAGAGCCTCGAGCGCGGCCTTCAGGAGGAGATTGTGCTCGAAGCAATAGCCGCCGCGCCGGCGCCGTACGAGCTTGTCCTCGAGGTCTTCGAGCTCGAGCGACACGGGTATGCCGCGGCGCGGATCGAGATTCTCGAACGGAATTGCGGCGACGTGCGCCCGATGGAGGTCGGCGAGACCCGGCCGCTCGCTTGACCGAGGGGACCCAATCCGCGCGAGGTACGCCTCCAAGTCGAGCATGGGCGTCGACTGTAGTGGCGCACGCCCAGCCGTGGTGCCCCGGCGACGGAGCATTTCAGCCCTAGCCGCCGGGCCGAGCACCACAGCTGTGCGTCTGGCTTTGAACAGCCGACCTATCAGGGTTGTCGGCTCAAGCGCTAGCGCCCTTGAGCCGGATTGTTCGCGATACGAACAATTTGCTCACTACGCGAACGTACCGAAAGCTAATGCTCACGTAAGCTGGCTGTCAAGAGTCAAATCGACCGCTCGGCGGACAAACGGATACAGTCGCCGCTTCGGACCATGGCCAAGCCCGATTCCGATCAGCTGCTCGCCGAGACTCGCGCCTTCAACGTGGAGCTGGAAGCGCGGCTGGCCACCGTGCCGCCGGTCAACACGGTGCCGGTGGAGGAGAGCCGCCGCGCGCGGCGAGAGGGACGCGGCATCTTCCCCGCGCCGGTGTACGTGCCCGAGGCGCGCGAGGTGGAGATCGCCGGCCCCCGCGGCCCGCTCTCGCTGCGCATCATCGCGCCCGAGGGAGAGGCACGGGGAGCCTTCCTCCACATCCACGGCGGCGGCTGGACGCTCGGCGAGAGCGACGGTCAGGACCCGCGTCTGCAGCGCCTGGCGCGCGACACCGGACTCACGGTGGTCAGCGTCGACTACAGGCTCGCCCCCGAGAACCCGTACCCGGCCGGCCCGGATGACTGTGAAGCGGCGGCCCTGTGGCTGCTCGGCGGCGAGGGCACGGCGGCCGTCGGCACCGACGGCCCGCGCGCGATCGGCGGCGACTCGGCGGGCGGTCACCTGAGCGCCGTCACGCTCTTGCGCCTGCGCGACCGACACGGCATTACCGGCGGCTACCGCGCGGCGATGCTCCAGTACGGATGCTTCGACATGTCGATGACGCCAAGCCAGCGGCTGTGGGGGGATCGTAATCTCGTCCTGTCCGGGCCGATCATGGTTTGGTTCGGCGATCAGTTCCTGCCCGGCCGCGATCGCGAGCAGCGGCGCGAAGCTGACATCTCTCCTCTGTTCGCGGATCTGTCGGGAATGCCGCCGGCCATGTTCACGTGTGGCACGGCTGACCCGCTGATCGACGACACGCTGTTCATGGAGGCGCGCTGGCGCCAGGCGGGCCACGCCACCGAGCTACGGATCTGGCCCGAGGCGCCCCACGGTTTCCTCTCGTTCCCGATGACCGTGGCCGACGCCGCGCTGACGGCCGAGCACGACTTCCTGAACCGGACGCTGGGGTTCGCAGGGTGATGCGGGTCACGTTCACCAAGGCGCCCGGGCGGCGGTACTTCATGGCGATCGAACGCGAACACGGGATCGAGCTCGCACCACGCCAGGGGCCGGGCTACCACGACTACCTCCCGCACGACGTGGTGCACTTCATCGTGGAGCGGGAGGCCGGACTGACCGGTGGCGTGTTCGGCCGGATCGCCGACGGTCAGAGCAACATCTTCAGCGCGGCCGACCCGGGGTTGCAGCGCCGGTCTGCGCGGCGCGAGGCGAAGAGGCGACCAACCGTCGCCGAGGCCGCGGACATGGAGCGCTCGGAGGCGCTCGCCTCGATCTGCCTGCCGATCTGGGAGTTCCGGGCGGGGCACCGCGCGGCGATGCCGGACTGGAGCGCGCGGATCGATCCGGGTGAACTACGCTCGCCGTTGATCGAGAGAATCCTGCCGGCGCTCGACGAGTTCGCCCGTCGCTGGCACGCGCTACCGGTCGGCGCGGCGATCGTGCTCGAGTGGGACCCGCCCGCGGTCAGTTCTCGACGGCCAGCCAGTCCGCGAGCCCGACCAGCGCGAAGACGCGCTCGAGCTGCTCGGTCGGCCGGCGCAGCACCAGCGCGCGCCCGTTCGCCTCGGCGGCCTGCTTGCCTTTGATCAGGACGCTCACGCCGGCGCTGTCCACGAAGCTGAGACCGTTGAGGTCGAGCATCACGCGCGTGTGAGGCCCGGCGAGCACCTCGTCGAGGGTGTGGGCCAGCTCGGGCGCTGAGACCACGTCGAGCTCACCCGACAGAGCGAGCACTAAGCCCCGGGCGTCATCCCTGCGTTCGATCGTAAGCTCGGTCGCGACCGCTGCAGTCTAGTCGCGCCGGCGTGAGGCACCCGCCGGTCACGTTTTCAGCGCGCGGGGTGTCTTGACCGATGAGTCGATGCCGTCCGGCGGGTCTCTATACCCGTGGGTGGAGGCGCGAGGCAAGGGATCCACCACAGGATCAACCCCCGCGCCGATGTGCGAACCGCCCGCGGAGACGACGATTCTCCTGGCACCGAGGTGCAGATGTTTGACGCCTCAACAGTTCTTTATACTTGATTGCTTAGTCAAGGACTTGCCCCACCGATGAGCGCCACGACGGATCCGAGCCAGACCCCGGAATCTTCATCCGCGGCGGCCCGGCGCTCGCGCACGGACTGCCGAGACGCCCGCGCCCGCTGCGACGCTCGCGTCCGAACCGACGGCCTCTCACCCGCCGCTGGAGCCGCGCCGACCTCGGACACAGCGGCTCGGCCGCAGACGCGGTCGGCCGCGGTGGGTTCGATTCGCCGCCGGCTGCTCGGCGCCGTCATCCTCGCCACCGCTACCGTCACCCTTCTCCTGGCCGTCCCGCCGCTACGCGGCGTGGCCCGGCAGATCGACGCGATGAATCCCGTGTGGGTTCTCGCGGCGGCCGCCCTCGAGCTGGGTTCCTGCGTCGGCTACGTGGTGATCTTCCGGCTGTTCTTCGACCAGGTGCCGTCAGGCCCGGCGCGGGAGCTGGCGTGGACCGAAGAGGCGTCAGGAGCGCTGCTGCCCACCGGTGGCGTCGGGGCGCTCGCGATCGGAGGGTGGCTGCTGCGACAGGCGGGCATGTCGACGCGGCAGATCGTCGAGCGCTCGAGTGCGTTGTTCTTCCTGACCAGCGCCACCAACGTCGCCGTGCTCGTGGGCGGTGGCGCCATGTTGGCCACGGGAGCGCTGGGCGGCACCGACACCGTGCCGCTGGCCGGCATTCCGATTCTGATCGGCGTGGTTTCGACCGCGATGACGCTCACCCTGCCGGCGCTGATCCGGCGCACCCCCGGTCGTCGGTGGCCGACCTGGCTCGTCGACCTCGCGGCCGGCATCGAGGGCGCCGTCGATGCCTTGCTGCACCCCAACTGGCGTTTGCTCGGCGCGGGTGCCTACCTCGGCTGTGACATCGCCGCGCTCGGCGTGGCGTTCGCGGCCACCGGCCATTCCATCCCGGTGGACGCGCTCGTCCTCGGCTACATCATCGGCTACCTCGCCAACGTGCTCCCCGTGCCCGGCGGGTTTGGCGTGCTCGAGGCGGGGCTGGCCGGGACGCTGATCCTCTACGGAGCGCCCGCGACCCAGGCCGCCGCCGCGGTCGTCGTCTACCACGCAATCGCGTTCTGGGTCCCCAGCCTGGGCG
>DATBYI010000451.1:0-7490 GCA_036513815.1 Solirubrobacteraceae bacterium | reverse complement strand
TGGCGCTTCCCTGGGGCGATCCGACCGACCTGGCCTTCATCGAGCTCGCTCATTCTCTGCACCGCGCCGGCGCCGAGCTGTCGCTCGCCACGCACGACCCCGTGCTGCGGGAGGCGCTGCTGCCGGCGCTGCCGGGCGTCGGCGTCGAGATGCTCCTGGGCGTCCGGGGCGCCGATCAGGGATCCCTCGTGGCGCGCGGGATTCCGGTCCGCCTGTACGTCCCGTTTGGCGACGCCTGGTTCCGCTACGTGATGCGGCGGTGGGCCGAGTCGCGGGGCAAGCACTGACGGATTGCGCCGATCGGGTCACGGTCCTGTGGGGGATCGGCGCCCGGCGGGGAGGCGAGGCGGCTCACGGCTCACTCGCCCCAACCGGGGCGCCCAGTGCGCCACCGACTGCGCCAGAGGCGGTTCTTGCCCCACTCGACACGCTGTCGGGGCCGAGTGAGCCGCTAACCGCGAACGTCCCGGTCCCCACTCGCCCGGTGGACCCCGCCGGTGGCGCGAAACCGCGCCCGAGGCGCCCGGGTCAAAAGTGCACACTCGGTGCGGCGTCAGCGGTGAACGTGCATTCGTCCGTCCATACGGCTCAAATCAGCACGCTCGGCACAGGGAGCTTGGTGAGCGTGCACATTTGCGCTGCTTGCCCGCGTCATCGCTGGAGGGGCGCGGGTCGCTGGCTCGTGAGGGGGCGCCGCCGAGTGGGGCCGATGTGGCGCGTGGCGGTGGCGGGGAGTGGCGGTGGCGGTCGCGGGGCGGGGCGGTGGCGGGGTGCGGGTCGCCGGCTTGTGAGGGGCGCCGCCTGGTGAGGCGACGTGGCGCGTGGCGGTGGCGGGGGGCAGCGGTTGCGGGGGGCAGCGGTTGCGGAGACCGGGGTGTGGGTCATAAGTGCGCACTCGGCAATCCTCGCTTGTCGAGTGCGGCCAAACGGCCCACATATGGCGCTGAATCGCCATTCACCGCGGACTGGGGGCCGAGTGCGCGGTTATGCCCCGGGGCCGCGCGGGGTGGCGCCGGCGCTGCGCGGATCGACCGGACGGGCGCGGATCGGCCGAGGGGGCGCCGGATCGGCCGAGGGGGCGCCGGATCGGCACAGCGGGCGTGGATCGGTCAGACGTCTTGGTAGACGGTGACTTCCTCGGTGTAGAACTGCAACGCCGCGCGGCCCTGCTCGTGGGGTCCGTAGCCGGACTCCTTGACCCCGCCGAACGGGACGTGCACGTCGGCGCCGGCGGTCTGCGAGTTGACGTGGATGATCCCGGCCTGCAGCTCGTTGACGCATCGGGTCGCGGTGGCGAGGCTCGTGGTGAACACGGCGGCGGAGAGACCGAAGCGAACGCGATTGGCGCGCTCGATCGCCTCGTCGAGGGTGCCGTAGCGATACAGCGTTGTCACGGGGCCGAACACCTCTTCGCAAGAGAGGAAGGCGTCGTCGGCGACGTTCTCGAAGACGGTTGGCGCGATCAGATAGGCGTCGGGGTCGGCGCGCTCGCCACCGGCGAGCACGGTGCCGCCCTCGTCCCGGCCGCGGGCGATGCCTTCCATGATGTTCTCGAACTGCGACTCGTTGACGACGGGCCCGACCTCGGTGGCGGGGTCGGAGGGGTCGCCGACCTTGCCCGCCTCGATCCGGCTCAGAAGCTGCTCGCGGAACTGTCCGTAGAGGCCGTCCTGGACGTAGATGCGGCGGGTCGCGGTGCACTTCTGGCCGGCCGACCAGAAGGCGCCGATGTAGGCGGCCTGGACGGCGGCGTCGAGCTTGGCGTCGTCGGCGACGATCAGCGGGTTGTGGCCGCCGAGCTCGAGCTGAACCCGCTTACCGAGGGCGACCGCGCGCTCGCGCACGCCCTGGCCGACGGGGACTGACCCGGTGAACGAGATCGCCGCAACGCGCGGGTCGGCCACGAGCGGGTCGCCGACAGCGCCGCCGCGTCCAACGACCACGTTGAGCACGCCGTCCGGGAGCTCGGCCTCCTCGAACGCGCGGGCCAGGTGAAGGCCGGTGAGCGGCGCGTCCTGGGCGAGCTTGAGCACGACCGTGTTGCCGTAGGCGAGCGCGGGGGCCGCCTTCCAGGTGGGGATCGCGATCGGGAAGTTCCAGGGTGTGATCAGCCCGACCACACCCAGCGCCCGGCGCCGGCTGTACACGGTGGCGCCGGTCGCCGACTGCTCGAACATCTCTCCGACCGGCCGCCATCCCTCGCCGCCGAAGAAGCGCAGGATCTGCGCCGCTCGTGCGGCCTCGCCGCGCGACTCCCGCAGCGGCTTGCCCATCTCACGGGTCATGTCCTGCGCGATGTCCTCGACGCGCGACTCGATCGCCCCGGCCGCCCTGGTCAGGAGCGCCCCCCGCTTGACCGCCGGCATCGCCGCCCACTCCGGCCACGCGTCGGCGGCCGCCTGCACGGCGGCGTCGACGTCGTCCGCGGTGGAGCTCGGGAACTCGCCGAGGAGCTCGGAGGGTCGCCACGGGTTGCGACGCTCGTACGTGCGCCCGCTGCGGCTCGCGCTCCATCGGCCCGAGACGAAGTTGGCGGCGCCGGGGGCGACGGCGGTTTGCGACATCGCCGCCAACCCTACTGTGAGTTGGCTTACTAGGTCTGGGCCATCCGTGCCGCGTGCCCATCGTGCCGCGCGCCCATCCATTTCGTCGTCCAAGTGTGGATGACACGCCACACCCCACCCGTCACTCGGGCGGTGGCGCGTCGTCCACAGTAGAAGTGGATCATCGGCCACACCCCCTCCCCAGCGGGGGCGGTGGCGCGTCATCCACACGAATCAGGCGACCTTGCGGCCGTAGTCGGGCGTCAGCTCGCGGTGCGGGCCGACTTGGGCGCGCGGCGCGGCTCGAGGAACGGCTCGACGTCCGCGGGATGGCCGGTTTCGATCACGCGCGCTCGCGCCAGTTCGGCGTTCAGCTCGGCACCGAGCAGGATCGCCACGTTGGTCATCCACAGCCAGACGAGGAAGACGATGACGCCGGCGAGCGCCCCGTAGGTCTTGTTGTAGGAGCTGAAGCCGGCTACGTACAGGGCGAACAGCGCCGACGCGAGCACCCACACCGCCACCGCGAACAGCCCACCGGGGGTGAGCCAGCGAAAGCCGGGCTGTTTGACGTTCGGCGAGGCCCAGTAGAGGATCGAGAACATGAGGGCGACGACGAGCAGGAGTACCGGCCACTTGGCGATGTCCCACACCGTGACCGCGCTCCCGCCGACCCCGAGCAGCTTGCCGACCTGGCCGGCGAGACCGCCGGTGATCACCACGGCGAGCGAGCCGGCCACGAGCAGCACCACCATCACGACCGTCACCGCCAACCGGACCGGCGCGGTCATCCAGAACGGGCGGCCCTCGTCGATGTCGTAGATCGCGTTCGACGCGCGCATGAACGCGCCGACGTAGCTGGAGGCCGACCAGAGCGCGCCGAGGATGCCGACGACGAACAGCACGCCAGCTGCGCTGCGGCTGCGCTGAAGGCCCTGGATCGCGCTCATGAAGACCTGGCGGCCGGTCCCCGGGGCGAGCTTGGCGAGGTTGTCGATCAGCGGCTGGGTGGCCGAGTGCCCGACGAGGCCGACGATCGAGATCAGCGCGATCACGGCCGGGAAGATGGCGAGCACCCCGTAGTAGGTGAGCGCCGCCGCCAAGTCGGTCAGGTTGTCGGCCTTGAACTCCCGGAACGTCCGTCGCACCACGCCGCGCCACGAGCCTCGCGGGAGCTTCGTCGGCCCGCTGGGCGCTTCGGTCTCGGCGTTGGCGGTGGCGGTGCTGGGCGCTTCGGTGGCCGCGACGGCGCTGGGCGCGCGCTCGTCAACGGCCGATTCTGTGGCGACTGCAGGCTGAGCCGACTCTGTGGCGACTGCAGGCTCGCGGTCGGCCGGGGCGTCGCGCTCGACGCTCATAGTCCCCTCCTCCGGCGGCTCGACTCTGCTCCTGGAACAGGACTTCCCGGTCTGCCGGGACGCAAAACGTGGCTGGCCGCAAAAGAACGTCCACGTGGCAACTGTTGGTAATTCGAGGGTTTGGTCGGTAGGTTACCTGCCACGCCGTCCAGGCCCGCGGGAGTCCATCTTCTGAGGAGGGCACACAGATGAGTTTCAACCGAGCACGCCTCGCGTGGCTGAGCGTCGGACTCGGGACGGTCGCGCTGGGTCTCGCGGCCCCGGCGGTTGCGCAGGGCAGCTTCACGCTGAGTCTGTCGTCCGCGCCGTCCGGCACCGTCGGCACCCCGTTCGCGATCACGGGTAGCGGGTCTGACCCGACGGATGAGGGAGCGCTGTATCTCGAGATCGACGCGATCCCGGCGTCGTTCACGACGACGTGTCCGTCGGGGTATCTGAACGGGGGCCAGATCGCCGCGAGCAGCGGCGGCAGCTTCGTCGCGTTCGACGAGCCTGAGGACTTCAACTCGAGCGGACAGTTCTCGAACCCGAACGCCTACACGGCGAAGACGGCCGGAAGCGTCCTGTTCTGTGGCTACACCGACGACGGCGCCGGCGACACGCTCGCGTCCGCCTCGGAGATCGTCAACTTCCAGAACTCCGGCACCGGCACCGGTGGCGGTGGCGGTGGCGGCGGTGGTGGCGGCCAGACGACCGTCAAGCCGGCGGATACCGGAAAGCCGCGCGTCACCCGCTCGGGCAACCAGCTTCGGTGCACCCAGGGAACCTGGGTCAACTCGCCCACCGAGTTCGCCTATCACTGGGTGATCGCGGGCAAGACCAAGCCGGGCGCCACGAGGTCGAAGCTGACGGTCACCCACGCGCTGCGCGGGCGCAGCGTTCGGTGCGGCGTCAAGGCGACGAACTCGGCCGGGTCGGCGTCGGCGCTAAGCGCGCCGTTCCACGTTCACTGAAGTAGCGCAGAGTTCACAGGCCCGCGCGAACGCCGCCACCACGCGCTCGGTACAACTATCGAGATGCGTGATGCGGAGTTGCTGCTGCGCGGGTCTGTGCGCCCGCTGGTGATCGGGATGGGTGGTGGTGGCGACATCGTCGGAGCGCTCGCCACCGCCGAGCCGGCCCGCCTCTACGACCAGGCCGAGCCGGTGCTCGGCGGGCTGACGTGGGAGCGCCGGCCGTTCGATCCGGTGCCCGGCCCACGGAAGGTGTCGGAGATCGAGGGCGGCGAGGAGCTCGCGCCGGGCATTCTGCTGGCCGGCCCCGAGACCCGCGTGCGAGGGCGTGACGTCGTGTTCGCTGAATCGCGCATGGCGGAGTTCCTCGATCAGCCCACCCTGCTCGTCGACATCAACGACGGTCCGGGTACCGTCGCTGAAGGCCTCGCCGCCGCGATCGCGGAGCTGAAGTGCGATCTGCTCGTGCTGGTCGACGTGGGTGGCGACGTGATCGCCAACGGAGGCGAGCCGGGGCTGCGCAGTCCGCTGGCCGACGCGGTGATGCTCGCCGCCGGCGGGCGGTTGAGCACGAGCGGGCAGCCGGTCCTGATCGGCGTGTTCGGAATCGGCTGCGACGCCGAGCTGACGCCGGATGAGGTGCTCGCCCGGCTCGCGACGGTGGCGTCCAGCGGCGGCCTGTGCGGCGCGCGCGGTCTCACCGGCGCGGTGGCCGACCGGATGGAGGCGGCCATGCGACTGGTCAGCACCGAGGCCAGCGCGCAGGCCGTGCGGGCGTTCCGCGGCGCCTCGGGCCCGGCCACGATCCGGGGCGGGACGCGGACGCTCGAGCTGAGCGCCGTCGCGGCGGTGACCTTCTACCTCGACGTCGACATCACGATCAACGCCGCGGGCCGGCTGGCCCAAGCGGTGGCGGACACGGCGAGCCTCGAGGAGGCCAACGATGCGATGCACGAACTCGGCGTGAGGACCGAGCTCGACTACGAGCGACAGGCCGCCGGCGCGATCAGCCCCGGCGCCTGAAAGTCCGCGCCATGGTTATCCAGTTCGGGCGCCTGAAAGTCCGCGCCATGGTTATCCAGTTCGGGCGCCTGAACGTCCGCGCCACCACGGTTGTTCAATTCGGGCGCTTGAACGCGGCGCGGTAGTCGATTCCCGGCACCTCGATCGCGGCGTTCACCGTCCGGCACCGCGCGCAGCGGATCCGCAGCTTGCGGTTCATGTACTCGGGCGGCATCGCCACCGCGAGCACATTCCCGCACTCGACGCACACGTAGTCGTCTGGCCCGTGTCCCGAGAAGACGGGTCGATCCGGATGCATCTGGACCGCAGTGCCGCCATCGGGCGGGACCTCGCCCGGCTCCACGTGTCGCATGGCGATCTGGGCCACGGACGGACCCTAGATCGCGGACAGCTTCTCGGTGAAGCTCCTGATCAGTGCGTCGAGCACGTTCTGTACGACGCCCTCGCCCATCGAGGCCGCCTTGCCGGTGATCTGCGCCGCGGTGTGGATCGTCGCGCCACCGTCGGCGAGCGTGAACGTGACGTCGGCGTTGGCGTGTCCCTGTCCGCCGGCCTCGCGCGATTTTACCTGGAGGACCGCGCGGTGGGCGTCGGGATCCTGCTCTATCAGCGCGACGGTGCCGGTGTAGGTCATCGACATCGCGCCCATCTTGACCTTGATCTGGGCCTTGACGCTTTCCGGGCTGGTCGCCTCGGTCACGCTCCCACCCTCGACGCACGAGACGAGCTTCTCGAGGTCGAGAAGCGTCTCCCAGTTGTGCTCGATCGGCTTGCCGTTCGAGTACGAGTGGTCCAGTTCAACCATTGTTCGTCTCCTGGGTTAGGGTTGTTGATATGTCACAGAACTTTGGACCAGACAACGGGAGCCTCAAGATCAGGACGGGGAGGACGGGCGGCGCCGCCAAGGCCGGGCACGACCTCGTCATCGAGGTGCAGTCGTGGCAGGCGACGCTCGATCCCGAGGGGCAGCCCGCGCTCACGCTCACCGCTGACTCGCGCTCGCTCCGAGTCCTCGATGGCACCGGCGGCCTCAAGTCCCTCAGCGAGAGCGATAAGGCGGACATCAAGAAGACGATCGACAAGGAAGTGTTGAAGGGCTGCACGATCGAGTTCCGCTCGAGCGAGGTCTCCTCGACGCCGGACGGTCTCGCGGTGCGAGGCGAGCTCACCCTCAACGGCAAGCAGGGCCCGGCGGAGTTCGACCTCGCGATCGGCGACGACGGCGGAGTCACCGGCCGCGCGAAGGTGGCGCAGACGGCGTTCGGGATGAAGCCGTACTCGGCGCTGTTCGGGGCGCTGAAGGTCGCCGACGAGGTCGACATCGAGATCGACGCCAAGCCCCACTAAGGCGCCACCTCCTTGTAGACGGTCTGGGCGTCGAGGCCACCCTCCACGCCGACCGGGAGCACGCCGGTCCCGTGCGCGTAGAGTGCGACGTCGGCGATCGTCTTGGCCTGGCTCGGGTCGGTCGAGCTGACGAACGCACCGTCCTCCCAGGTGAGCCCGTCCGGCGAGGTCTCGAGGGCCGCGGCGGCGAGCAGCCGCGCTTTGTCGAGGATCTTCCCGGCGGCGCTCTGGATCGCCTCCGGCGTCTGGCCCGACGGACTGGTGTT
>DATBYI010000450.1:0-6819 GCA_036513815.1 Solirubrobacteraceae bacterium | reverse complement strand
TCCTTGGCGGTGGGCGGACGGACCTCGGCCCAGCGTCCCGGGACGAGGCGCTCGGTGAACGCCTCGAGCGCGCGCAGCCGCTCGTCGACGCCCTCCACGAGCCTGGCCGAGCCGAGCACGACGACCGAGCGGTAGTTGACCGAGTGGTGGAAGACCGAGCGCGCGAGCACGACCTGGTCGACGAGGGTCACCGTCAGGCAGGCGGGCAGCCCGGAGCTCACCGTGCGAATCGCGCGGCTCGCGGCCGATCCGTGGACGTACACGGAGTCGCCGACGCGGGCGTGGAGGGTGGGGATCACGAACGGGTGGCCGTCCTCGACGAAGCCGAGGTGGGCGATGAGCGCTTCGTCGAGGATCGCGTCGATCGCCCCGCGGTCGTAGACGCCGCGGGAAGGAACCCGGCGGACCTTGGTCCGGCGAGAAGTGGTGGTCGCCATGCCCGACACGGTGCCGAAATCTTGGCCCCACTTCCAGAGCCAAATGGCACGTAAGATCTGGGGCCAAATGGATCTGCACCTTGACCTCGCCGACGTTCCGGGCCGCTCGCTGCGGGCGCGACTCGAGAACGCGCTGCGCGAGGGAGTGCGCAGCGGCCGGCTTGCGCCCGACACCCGCCTGCCCTCGACGCGGGATCTCTGCACCGAGCTGGGCGTCTCGCGCGGGGTGGTCGTCGACGCCTACGCCCAACTCGCGGCGGAGGGGTATCTGCGTACGCGGCGCGGAGGGGGCACGACGGTCGCGCCGTCGGTCGCGCGGGACACCGGGCGGGCGCCCTCCCCGGCTCGGGCGCCGGCCGTGCGCTACGACCTGAGCCCGTATCGGCCCGCGCTGAGCGAGCTCCCGCGGCGGGAGTTGGCGGCCGCGCTCGCGCGCGTCCTGCGAGTTATGCCCGACGGGCGAATGGGCGTGCCCGATCCGGCCGGCACGATCGAGCTGCGCATCGCGATCGCCTCGTACCTGGGCCGCGCGCGGGGTGTGCAGGCGAGCGCCGAGCGGGTCATCATCACTGCCGGCATGCGCCACGGCGTCGGGATGGTGTGGCGGGCGTTGGTGGCCCTCGGCGTGCGGCGTATCGGGATCGAGCAACCGGGATGGAGGGGGATTCGCGAGACCGCGAGCGCGGCCGGCCTGACGTGCGTGCCGCTGCCCGTGGACGAGGACGGCTTGGTCATCGACCAACTCGCGGCCCAGCGGGTCGACGCGGTGGCGGTCGCCCCGGCGCACCAGTATCCAACCGGCGCGGTGCTTTCGGCCGAGCGCCGGCGATTGCTCCTCGACTGGGCCCGCACGCACGACGGCCTCGTGATCGAGGACGACTTTGACGCGGAGTACCGGTACGACCATCAACCGATCGGCTCGCTGCAGGGCCTCGCTCCCGACCATGTCGTCTACGGAGGATCAACGAGCAAGACGGTCGCTCCCAGCCTGCGCGTCGGCTGGCTCGTCGTGCCGGCGCGGCTCGTCGAGCCGGTCGTCGAGGTCCAGCAGGTGAGGGGCACGATCGCGTCGCCGCTCCTTCAGCTCGCGTTCGCGGACATGATCGAGCGCGGCGAGCTCGACCGGCATCTGGGCCGACAGCGCCGGCGTTATCGGCGTCGCCGCGAGGCGCTGCTGACGACGCTCGCGACCGCCCTGCCCGAGCTCACCGTGCGGGGCGCCGCCGCGGGGTTGTATGTCGTGCTCGAGCTTCCCCCTCACCTCGACGAGGAGGTCGTGCTGGCGGCGGCCCGGGCGCGCGGGATCGAGCTGGAGGGCGGCGAGGGAGAACGGCCCATGCTCGTGATCGGCTACGCGGGTCTGAACGCCGGCGCGGCGGAGCGAGCGGTCGCCGCGCTGGCGGCGAGCCTCGAGGAGGCTGGGGACGCCGGGCACGGTGCGCGGAACGAAACCGGGATGCCGGCGGTCAGGCGGGCTGCGGCGGGAGCCGCTTGACGGTGCGCAACCGCTGATATGCGTCGTAGACGAGGATCTGGCCGCCACCGAGCTCGCCCAAAAGCTTCTCGGCGAGCGACTCGGCCTCGGCGAACGTGGCGCACAGCCCGCGCGCCCCGACCTCGTCCTCGACCCGCCAGGCTCCGCGCGCCGCGGGGCGCACACGCAGGGACGCCGTCCTCGGGCTCGCCCCGAACCGTGTGAGGCTCTGAGTGCTGCTCATGCCGTCATCCGCGCGTCGCGGTGGGCATCCGTCACCATGAGAACTCCCTTTGATTTGCGCCCTGGTGTCGTTGTATCACGCAACCGAGCGGTGGGCAAGACGGTTGGACGAGCGTTCACCAGGCAAGAGCCCCGACGTCCGCGTTCGCGTCCGGCGGCGTCACGGCGAGCGCGCGAGTGCATCGGGCGCTCAGGCGCTGCGGGCGGCCGGGGGTGGCAGTGACGATGCGGCGGCGGTGGCGAGTGCCGCGACCGCAGCGGCGGTCGCGACGATGACGACGGCGGCTGCGGACAGGACCCACGCGCGCATGGCCGGGATCCTCGCAGGGACCTGCATAGCTGAACATTTCGTCGAATCCGCACCGGGCATGTCGACTTATGCATGCCCCACATGCATAAGTCGACACGATGCCGCGGGATGGGCTCGAATGACGACTTATGCAGGTCTCCCTGGCCGCATCGTTCGCGCATCGCTGCCTTGGCTCGATGGCTTTACCGTTGGCCGGGCAGCGCCGAAAAACTTTACATCAAAGATGATGATGTAAACTCCGCGGAAACGCGATCCGAGGAGGTGCATCGATGGCTTCTGCCACCTGGCGCGACGGCAAGCGCTACGCCTGGTTGCTCGGCGTGCTCGTGCCGACCCTGCCGTTCATGGTCTACGGGCTCGTCCAGCTGACTGGCTGGGGGGTGTTCTGGTTCTTCGGGCCGATCCTGATCTTCGGCGTGTTCCCGCCGCTCGACCTGGTGATCGGCCTCGACTCCGAGAACCCGCCGGACAGCGTGCTCAAGTGGCTCGAGCAGGACCGCTACTACCGCTGGTGCACGTACGCGTTCCTGCCGCTCCAGTACGCCGGCCTGGCCTTCGCGTGCGCCATGTGGGCGAGCGGCGAGCTCAGCGTGGCGGACAAGCTCGGGCTGGCGCTGACCGAGGCGATGGTGAGCGGGATCGCGATCAACACCGCGCACGAGCTCGGGCACAAGCGCGACGAGCTCGAGCGGTGGCTGAGCAAGATCGCGCTCGCCCAAAGCGGCTACGGGCACTTCTTCGTCGAGCACAACCGCGGCCACCACGTCCGCGTGGCGACTCCCGACGATCCGGCGAGTGCGCGGATGGGGGAGAGCTTCTGGGCGTTCCTGCCCCGGACGGTGAAGGGCAGCCTCACCTCGGCATGGGAGCTCGAAACGGAATGGCTCGGGCGCCACGGGCGATCGACCTGGAGCATCCACAACAACGTCCTGAACGCCTGGGCCATGACCGTCGTCCTGTTCGGGGGGCTGACGGCCGTGTTCGGGCTCCGCGTGCTCCCCTACCTGGCGATCCAGATGGTGATCGGCTTCCCGCTGCTCGAGGTGGTCAACTACCTCGAGCACTACGGTCTGCTTCGAGCGAAGCGGCCGGACGGGCGCTACGAGCTGACCCGGGCCGAGCACAGCTGGAACAGCAACAACGTCGCCTCCAACGTGCTGCTCTACCACCTCCAGCGTCACTCCGATCACCACGCCAACCCCATGCGGCGCTTCCAGACGCTGCGGCATTTCGACGAGGCGCCGCAGCTTCCGACCGGATACGCCGGGATGATCCTCCTCGCGCTGGTCCCGCCCCTGTGGCGGCGCGTGATGGACCGGCGGCTGCTCGCCCATTACGGTGGGGACGTGCGCCGAGCCAACATCCATCCGCGCGCGCGCCCGCGGGTGCTCGCCCAGTACGGACCCGCCGGATGAGCACGTCGTACCGCGGGGCCGTCCGCCAGCTGTTGCGCGACCGGCTGCTCGACGCCGGCCGCGATCAGCTCACCGAACGCGCCTGGTCGGAGGTAACGATGGCGGAGATCGCCGCCGCCGGCGGGGTTAGCCGCCAGACCCTCTACAACGAGTTCGGGACGCGCGACGAGTTCGGTCAGGCGCTCGTGATCCGCGAGGGCGGCCGCTTCCTTGACGCCGTCGAGCAGGCCATCGACGAGCATGCGGACGACCCCCTGGTCGCGCTCACCGCGGGGCTGGAGCGCTTTCTCACGATCGCCCGCGAGGACCAGCTCGTGCGACTGCTTCTGGCCGACGACGGCACGGCGGGAATGCTGCCGCTGCTGACGACGCAGAGCGGGCCCGTTGTCGACTGGGCGAGTCGCCGGCTGGCCGACACGATCGCAGCGCACTGGCCGGGCGTGGCCAAGCGCGACCTCAAGGCGCTCGCAGACACGCTGGTCCGGCTCGCGATCAGCTACGTCACCGTGCCGCGAGACCCGCCGGCGCAGACGGCCCGGTCGATCACCCGGCTGCTCGCGCCGTCGATCGAGCGGATGCTGGCCGGCTCAGGCGGCTGAAGCGAGGGAGGGTCGGCGGCGCCTGGCGGCGGCGCCTTAGGCGGCGTGCGCGGGCGCTGCGTCGTCGAGCTGCCCGCGGTACTCCCACAGGGCGCGCGTCTCATCGAGGCTCAGAAGCCGCCACCGTTCGCGCTCGGGCTGCCACACCCACACGTTGACGTCGACGATGCTCCGCACCGGCTCGAGCACGCCGATCGTCGTCCGGGCGTCCACGTCCTCGGCCAGCACCTCGCGGGTCTGGACGTCGACCACCTTGAATCGCCTCGGGGCCTGCGGCTCCGGCGGGCTCGGCTCGCGGGGCTTCAGCTTCGGGAAGGAGAACCCTGGGTCGGCGCTCTTTCCTGAGCCGGGCTTTTTGAGCACGCGGTCGAGGGGCACCATGTTCGCACCGGTGCCCTTGGTTTCCGTATCGAGAACCCAGACCTTGCCCAAAACCGCTTCCTGTTTACATAACATTTTAGCGGCGGCCGGCGCGTCAGCCGCGGGCCGGGAGCTCGACCACGTCGACCGAGAGCGGCCCGCACACCAGCTCCCGCTGCTTTTCGTGCGCCAGCTTGCGGCGGAGCAGGACAAAGGCCGGGGCGCCGAGTAGGGCCGGGACGGCCAGCTGGAACAGGCGATAAACGAACACCGCGGCGACGGCGAGCGGGACGTTCACGCCGTAGATGGCGAACATGCCCACGAGCGCGCCCTCGGTTCCACCGATCCCGCCCGGCACCGGAATCAGGTTGCCGAGCTGGCCGATCAGGTAACCCATCACGAGCGTGCCGAACGGCGGCACGTGCCCGACCGCCGCGAAGCCGAAGCCGAGCGCGGCCATGTCGAACGCCATGTACGCGAACGATCCGACGATCACGCCGAAGCTGCGCGACCGCAGCAGCGTCTTGGCCAGATCGACGCCGTCGGCGCCCGCCTGGAGCCCCTTGCGGGTAGCGCGGAGAGCGCGGCCGATCCATCGTTCGTCGCCCTTCGCCTCGAGGGGCTGGCCGAACGCGCGCAGCAGCTTCGGGCTGAACCAGGCGACCTCGATCACGAGCGCGGCGAGCACCGCGGGAACGAGGGTGAAGACGGCCGAGCCGCCGCCGGGGAACACGCCGGCGAACGTGAGGACGCCCGCCACCACGACAGCGAGGAAGTTCGCGGCGCTCGTGACCAGGAAGAAGGCGACCGTGCGCCGGGCGATGTGGGCCGTCGCCATGCCCGCCTGGTGCAGCGCCCACACGCCGAGGGCCAGCCCGCCGGCGCCGCCCGACGGCAGAAGCGAGTTGGCGGCTTGCTCGGACATCGCGATGTCATAGCTCAGCCCCCAGCTCATCTGAGGGCAGAACGTCGAGCGGAACACGAGCAGGTAACCGAAGCAGGAGCCGACCTCGGCGAGCCCGGCGGCGGCCAGCCACACAGGCTTGGCGTGCTGGAAGCGATCCCGCAACTGATCGAGGCCGGGGAGCGCGGTGATGGCGATTGCGACCAGCGCGATGACCGCCGCGACCTCTGCCACCCGAATCGCGAGGTGCCTCGGGTGGAGTTCGTCCGGCATGCCTTCCTCGCCGGCCGGCGTCCGCGGCTGGTCTGACCGATCCTCTTGGGTCGCCACCGCTTCAGGTTACGCGGCGGCGATGCCCTCCAGGAGATACGTCGCGGTGGCGGCGTTGGCCGGGTAGAACGCCTCGATCATAAGCTCGGACAGTGTGATGTCGACCGGGGTGCCGAACGTCGAGATCGTGCTGAAGAAGACGAGCTCGCGGTCGCCCGCCCGCATGCGCAACGGCAGGAGGATCTCGCTGCCCGAGGCGTCCTCGGCCGGTGTCTCGACCGACACGCCGGGGTAAGACGAGAGCTCCTCGTGCAAGCGCTCGAGCTCGGGATCGGCCGTCAGGGCCGCTTGGCGGCGCAGGCGATGAAGGAGGTGGGCGCTCCACTCGGTCAGGTTGACGATCTGCGGCGCCATGCCTTCGGGGTGAAGCGTCACGCGCAGTGCGTTGGCGGGCGGCGCGAGCAGGTCGGGCGCGACGCCGGCGGTGAGCACTCCGACCGCGTCGTTGCTCGAGACCAGGTTGTAGTGGCGGTCGAGCACGACGGCGGGGTAGGGCTCGTGGGCGCGGAGGAACCGGTCGAGGGCCAGGTGGACGGGCGCCATCGCCGGCTCCTCGAGCGAGCGCGCCACGTACAGCGGGGCGTAGCCCGCCGCGAGCAGGAGGCGGTTGCGCTCGCGGAGCGGAATGTCGAGGTGCTCGGCCAGGCGCAGGACCATCTCGCGGCTCGGGCGGGCGCGGCCGGTCTCGAGGAAGCTCACGTGCCGCGACGAGACGTCGGCCTCGAGGGCGAGTTCGAGCTGGCTGAG
>DATBYI010000449.1:0-4566 GCA_036513815.1 Solirubrobacteraceae bacterium | reverse complement strand
CGGTGGCGGCGCGTGGCGGTTCGGGCCGCGGTGGCGCTGGTGGCCGTGGTGGCGGTCGTTTGCGCAGCCGCGGTGGCGTATGTGGCCATCCTGCCCAGCGTCGCTGACGCCCCGCAGCGAGTGAGCCGCATCCTGGCGCTGCATCACGGCACGCCGGGTGGTCCGCAGGCGCCGGCCAAGCTCGGTAACGCCGTGGTGGCGGTGGAGGACGAGCACTTCTACTCGAACTTCGTCGTCAACGTCCTGGACGGCGCCGGACGCGCCGCGATCGCCACCCTGCACGCCGACGAGGATCCCGGCGGCAGCACGATCGACCAGCAGCTGGCCAAACAGCTGTACGGGCACGGAACCGGGCTGCTCGCGACGCTGCGGCAGATCGGACTCGGAGTCAAGCTCGCGCTCGTGTACCCGAAGCCGCAGATCCTGGCTATGTACCTCAACGCCGTCTACTACGGGAACGGCTACTGGGGTGACGTTACGGCCGCGCGCGGATACTTCGGGGTGAGTCCAGATCGACTCGACTGGGCGCAGGCGGCGCTGCTCGCGGGACTGCCGCAGGCGCCGTCGGCCTATGACCCGGTCCAGCACCTCGCGCTGGCCAAGCTCCGCCAACGCCACGTGCTGAACAGGCTCGTGGCCAACCACTACCTGACCGCGGCGCAGGCGAACGCGGCGTTCGCGGAGCCGCTCGGTCTCAGGTGAAGGGACGGTCCAGGCGCCGGCGTCAGTTGCCCCCGGGCAGGGTGACGCCCATTCCCAGCAGGACCGCCATCGTGACGAACGCGATCCCGGTCAACAGGTCGGTCCGGAGGCGGGGGATGAAGTGGGCCGCGGTGCGACCGATCTGGTGCCCGGCGACGGACATGACGAACGTGATCACTCCGAACAGCACGGGCGCGATCCAGGGGGAGTATCCAAGGAGGCCAAGGCTCGCGCCGGCGGCCACGTTGTCGACGCTCAGCGGGAGCGGCAACCCGCGCGTGGCGAACTTCAGATCCGGGTCGGCATGTTCGTCTGACAGCAAGGCCCGGACGACGATGACCAGGCCATAGGTACCGAGGCCGATGGCCGCGATCGTGTCGGCGGTGGAGTCGATCTTCTGGCTCAGGAAGTCGCCGATGAGTATTCCGACCAGCGGCGCGATGCCATCCCATAGACCGAAGATGAACGAGGTCTTGACCGACCGAAGCAAGGTCGGCTTCAGCCCACCCAGCGCGATCGACATGCGGAAGTTGTCCAGGCTCAGGGTGAAGCCGAGAGAGATGAGCGCGAACATCGGTTGGTTCGGAGGTCGCGGGTCGAGGCACCGCGATCTGTCACGGCGCGGGCGCCGTGACAGATCGCATATGGCTTCGGTCGTTGTGCGCTACTCCGGCAGCGCGAACGCGAGCAGCGCGGATCCACCTGCCTGCGCGAGCGCTCCGGGATAGAACCCCTCGGTCCAGGCGCCGTAGCCGACCGGCACGGCGATGAACTGCCGGCCGTCGACGCTGTAGCTACACGGGCTCGAGTGGTGGCCGCTGCCGCACGTGTAGTGCCAGAGCAGTTCGCCGCTGCTGGCGTTGAACGCACGGAATATCCCCGCGGGATCGCCCGTCAGGACCAGGTCGCCGGCCGTGGCCAGCACCGACGCGGTCATCGGGTGTTCATTGCGGAAGCGCCACTTCTCCTGGCCGGTGGATGGATCGATCGCGGACAGGTAGCCGGACACGTCCTCGGTGTCAACCGCGACCCCGGCTCCCCAGTACGGAATGCTCTCCTTGAACTCGCGGCGGCGCCGCGTGGCCGTGGCGCCGACGTCCTGCACCGGCGCGTAGAAGAGCCCCGTCTTCGGGCTGTAGGCGGCATGCGTCCATTCCTTGGCGCCGGCTGGGCCGGGCCAGAAGTGGACGGGCTCCCCTTCCTTGTCGGGGAACACCCGCGGCGTCACCTTGCCGTTGGAGTCGATCTCGCCCCAGGTGATGCGGTCGACGAACGGGACGACGCGGATCAGGCTGCAGTCCGTGCGATCGAGGACGAAGAAGTACCCATTCTTGTCGAAATGGCCCGAGCACTTGCGCCCGTCCATCTCGAACAGGATGTTCTCCATCGTCGAGTCGTAGTCCCACACGTCGTGTGGCGTGTACTGGTAATGGTTCTTGATCTGTCCCGTGTCCGGGTCGACGGCCACGACGCAGTTCGTGAAGAGGTTGTCGCCCTCGCGAACGCCTCCGTCGAAGTCGGGGCACGGGTTGCCGGTGTTGAAGTACAGGAGGTTGAGCTCCCGATCGAACGTCGGCGTGGTCCAGCAGTTTGCGCCACCGCGCGCCCAGGGCTCGCCCTCGGTCGGCCACGTGTCGCCCCCGGGCTCATCGGGCTTCGGGATCATGTAGCAGCGCCAGACGCGCTCTCCGGTCTTGAGCTTGAACGCGTCGGCATGGCCGCGCACTCCGAACTCGCCGCCGGAGCTGCCCACGATGACCATGTCCTTGACGATCAGCGGGGCAACGGTTGCGCTCTCGCCGGCCCGCACGTCACCGTAGGGCTGGTCCCAGATGAGCTTTCCGTTCGTGGCGTCAAGCGCGATCACGTGGGCGTTGAGGGTGGTCATGAAGACCTTCCCGTCGGCCACGGCGCACCCGCGATTGACGTTGCCACAGCACAGACGCACGTCATACGGCGACGCGCGGTGATAGCGCCACAGCTCCGCTCCGGTCGCTGCGTCAAGCGCCCACACCCAGCCATCCCAGCCGGTGACGTACATGACGCCGTCGACGACGAGCGGCGACGCCTCGAACGAGTACGTCGAGGCGCCCGAGTGCATGCCCACCGACCCGCACTGGAACACCCACGCGGGGGTCAGGCTCTTGACGTTCGAGGTATTGATCTGGTCGAGCGGGCTATAGCGCTGCCCGTCGTAGGCGCCGTAGTACGTGATCCAGTTGTGGGGCTCCGCATCCCGGGCCTTGAGGATTCGGTCGTAATTGACGCCTTTCGCTACGGGCGGCGCGGTGCCGACGTAGCCGGGACTCAGATTCCGGAAGTCGACGGCCTCGCCTGCGTCGACGTACTCAGTCTCAGTTGCCATCAACGGCTCCTCTCTCTACGGTCGCGGCTGGGGTGGGCGGTCGAGCTTGGCTTCGTCCGGGACTTCTCCTCCGACGACGATCGTTCCGGTCAGGCCGCCTCCCTCGTCGTTGCCCGTCCGGGAGCCGTACCAGTAATAGCCCGGGCCGTCGAGTTGAAGGGTCGCCCGTCCTTTCGAGAAGTTCACGAGCCAGATGAACTTGGAGTCCCCGTTGCACGGCAGGACCGCGCAATGGGAGTTGTTGTCGTCGTTGATGATCTCCAGCTCGAGCTCGCCCCCGTGAGGGAGGATCAGGACGCCGGGATCGAAAACGAGCTCGTCCAGCGGAATCCGAACGGTGGCGTGCATCTTGCCGTCGGATCCCTCCTCGGCCACTCCGACGTTTCCGCGTCCGAGCACCCGTCCGATGGTCACCCCGTTCTGTTTCGCCAACCCTTCAATCACAGCCTTATCGGCAGTGGCAGCCACGGCGACTCTCTCCTTCCTTCCGGAAAATGGGCAGAAAAAACCTAACAGTGGTGGGTGCTCGACTCAAGCTGAAGTGACAGGCTTTTAACTAGTGACGACCCGGTCAGGTTCACCCTGACCAATCGGTTAGGAGTACTACCTGACCGGTCGGTCACCCAGAAATATCCGACTGGGTAAATGTCGCCCCGGACGTGGCGAGGAGGAGTGCGACCGGGTCCGGATGTGGCGTCCCGGAGTGGTTAGCCGAGGGAAATGCTTTCCGCGCCGGCCACACGCAGGTGATCGAGTGCGCTGCCGCTGGACTCACCTATACGCAGCGCGGCAAGGAGCCCGGCGTTCCGACCGCCGGCCAGCCCGTCGGCCAGGAGGGCGGCACCGTACGCGGCGGTGCTGGCGCGACCTCGAACCAGCGCGGTCACTGGCGCGATGTCGCGCAGCGACGCGCCGAGCCTTGCGATGAGGGCGGGCAGGCGGGCGAGACGGCCGGAGACGACGATCTCAAGTGGGGCGGGAACGCTGATCAGGAGACTCTGGACGCTCTTGGCGGCAGCCTCGAGCAGCGCAGCCCAACCCTCCGCACGTGCGGGATCGCGCCAGAGAGCCGCCAGATCGGTGAGTTCGAGCGAGCCGGTCGGGTCAAGCGCCCCGCCGGTGAAGAGCGTGTCCTTCCGAAGCGCCGGGCCCATGAGGTAGGCGAGCTCCCCGTCGAGCGCCCCGGCTGCGCGCAGCCCGATGGATCCCGACGAACCGCCCATCCCGTCTACGATCTGACCCCCGGAGATGGCCAGCGCGGCGGTGAACGCCCCTCCCAGCTCGAGCAGGACCATCGACGTGTCGGGCGGAGCGATCGCCCGACGGACCGCCTGATCATCGATGGCGCACGCCGCCGCGCAGACCTTGTCGGCCGTACCCAGGTCGATCCGGTTGTACTTGCGGTGGCGTGGCACCGACGGCAGGTGGATGACGCCAGGACCGAACACGACCGGCAGGCCGCTGCGCGTGAGCGCCCGCAGCAGCGAGCGCATCCCACC
>DATBYI010000448.1:0-3709 GCA_036513815.1 Solirubrobacteraceae bacterium | reverse complement strand
GCGCGAAGCCATTTGCAGAGCACGTATGACAAGCTCGGCGTCGACGACCGCACCCACGCGGTGCTCCGAGCGACGGAGATGGGATGGATCTGATGTCGCGCGGGCCGGTGGTGGGCGCTGACGGTATCGCCTCGCCGGCCGGCGTTGTCGTCGAGTGCGAGATCTCCAGTGGCGTGCCGGCGATCGCGGCGCCCGCAGCGGGGAGCCTGGCGTTCGTGCTCGTGCGCATCTTCAGCGAGCCCATCGGGATGCTGAGCCGCGCGCTTCCAGCACATGGCTTCGAGCCGGAGGAGCTGGCGAGCGCCATCGTCGATGAGCTCGGACCCGAGGTTCGAGACCGGGTCGAGGATTCTGGCCTGCGCTGGACCGGTCGACTGCCGACGCGCGGGCTCCGGCCACCGCGCACCCCCCGCTTTCTGGAGAGCCGCGAGCACGTGCTCCGCGAGGGTCCGGAGATCACGGTGGCGGTCTGTACCCGCGACCGGCCCGAAGAGTTGGTGAAGCTGCTCGATAGCCTCGCCCGGCAGCGGTACGAGCGGCTGCGAATCCTGGTGGTCGATAACGCCCCCTCGGATGCCCGTAGCCAGCGCGTCGTATCCGCGTTTGGGCGCGACGTCGAATACGTGACCGAGCCCCGTCCCGGACTCTCTTGGGCCCGAAACCGTGCCATCGAGGCCTCCGACACCGAGGTCATCGCGTGGGCGGACGACGACGAGGTGTGCGACTCTTGGTGGGCTGCCGAGGTGGCGCGTGGATTCGTCGAAGTTCCCGACGCCGATGCCGTAACCGGCATCGTCATTCCGGTCGAGCTCGAGACCCAATGTCAGGCGTGGTTCGAGCAATACAGCGGCGTCCGCCGCGGCCGCGGCTTTACCCGCGCGGTGTTCTCACCGGCGACCGCGCGCGAGCAGAGCCCCCTGTATCCGCTGCCACCATACGGCGCCGGCGCCAACATGGCGTTTCGGCGCGAGGCGATCGAGCGGATCGGCTGTTTCGATCGCGCACTAGGCGCCGGCACGCCAACATTGGCGGGCGAGGACACGGCGGCGTTCAGTGCGCTCCTGCTGGCAGGCGGCACCATCGTCTACCAGCCGACTGCGATCGTGTACCACCGCCACCGGCGCGATTACGCCTCCCTGCGCCGTGTGATGGTTGGCTATGGACGGGGGCTCAGCGCCTATTACGCGAGCATGCTCGTGCGCCAGCCCGGCTGCGCACTTGAGCTGGCGCGGCTTAGCCGCCAGGCTCTGCGCGACCAGGTTTCGCGCCGAGGACGTCGCCTCGGTGATCTGGATGACTTCCCGCGCGAGCTGCTGCGCGCGAACCGCGTCGGGCTGCTGCAGGGCGCCTTCATGTACCCCGGGGCCCGGCTACACGCGTGGCGGCTGGCCGGCGCCGCGGCCGAGCGCTGACGGGATGCGCGCTCCGGCAACGGTGGCCGTGCTCGCCTACCACAGCATCGACACGGCGCCCACCCGCTCGTTTGCCTCACTCACGGTCGATCCCGGGTTGTTCGATGAGCATCTCGCAGGTTTGCGCGAGGCCGGCCTCGAGGCGATCCCATTCTGCGAGGTGCCGGCCACGCTGGCCGCCGGGCGTGACGCGGTTGCGATCTCGATCGACGACGGGTTCGCCGACGCGGGCCAGAACGCTGCCCCGGCGCTGCTGGCTCGAGGGCTTCCGGCGACGCTGTTCGTCCCCAGCGGGTACGTGGGCGGGAGCTCGCGCTGGTTGCGTGGGGAGGACGGCGAGCGCCCGATGCTGAGCTGGGCGGCGCTCTCGGACCTGGCCCAGGACGGGTTCGAGATCGGCTCACACGGACGCCTGCACCTTGCCTCGGACGTCAATCCATCCGCGCTCGTGCGGCGCGATGCGCGAGCCAGCCGGATCGAGCTCGAAGACCGCCTCGGCCGCGAGGTACTGAGCTTCGCTTACCCGTTCGGCTACCACGCCGCGTCGGGTCGATGCGCGGTGCGAGAAGCGGGCTTCGCCCAGGCGTGTGCGGTCGGCGACCTCGCCGCGCGCGCCGAGGACGACCGCTGGGCGCTGCCCCGGCTGCAGGTTCGTGGTGGAACCACCGCCGAAGCCCTGCTGGCGATGATCCGCTGGCGGCCCTCGCGGGTCGCGCGCGGCTTGGCTCACGCCAAGCAGAGCGCGTGGCGGACCGGACGGCGGTGGGGCGGCTGGGGACCACCGGAGGCCAGGCGGATGAGGGGAGTCCCGGGGTGACCGCTCCCGGCCCGGCTCGCGTGGCCATGATCGACATCGCTGATCCGCTCAGTGACCTCGACTGCACGCGCGACGGCGCCCCGCCATACGAGGGCGCCTGGATCCTTGCCTGTCGCTCCGGCCGGCCGCTGGGGATCGTCGAGCTACCCCTGCACGACACGTGGATCCGAGCGGCGGAGCTCGAACAGGAGCTACGCTCGGAGCTCGGGAAAGCGTGGTCGCGCGAGCTTCCGGCTGACGCACCACAACTCGTCCGCGCGAGCGTGGTCATCCCGACCGCCCTCTCGCGTCCCGAGCAGCTTCGCCGCTGTGTCCGTCGCCTGACCGAGCTCGACCACCCCGACTATGAGGTGATCGTCGTCGACAACCGTCCGGCCGACGCGCCACCGGTCGAGATCGCGGGAGCGCGGGTGATGCGCGAGCGCCGCCCCGGGATCTCGGCGGCCCGCAATCGCGGCCTGGCAGCCGCCACCGGAGAGATCGTGGCATTCACCGACGACGACGTAGAGGTCGACCGTCGCTGGCTGCGGGCACTCGGCGAGCGCTTTGCGCGACAGCCTGAGCTTGCTGCGGTGACCGGTCTCGTGGTCCCCGCGGAACTCGAGACCCCCGCGCAGATCTGGTTTGAGCGGTCAGGAAGCGGGCCCGATCGTGGCTTCTCCGCACTCACGTTCGAGCGCGCCGGGGCCTACCGGGTGGCGCGCCGCGGACACGACGATGGAAGCGAACGCGTTCACTCGCTGTACGCGACCGGCGAGCTCGGCCTCGGCTCGAACATGGCCTTTAGTACCGCGGTACTGCGTGCCATGGGTGGATTTGACGTGGCGCTCGGCACTGGGACGCCCGCCCGCGGAGGTGAGGACCTGGCGATCCTGCTAGAGCTGCTGAGCGCCGGACACCAGCTCGGCTACGAGCCGAGCGCGATCGTGCACCACACCCACCGCGCCACGCTCGCGGAGCTCAGGCACCAGATCTATGGCTACGGCGTCGGCTTCACCGCGATGCTCACTGCGATCGCGCTGCGCGATCCACGCCATCTCGCCGGGCTGGCGGCGGTCGCGCCGGCATGGGTGCGCTCGTTGCGTGACCCCGCCTCGCCCAAGCGGGCCCAGCGCACGGACGATTACCCCAGCGGCCTGGAGCGTGCGGAGATGCGCGGAATGCTCGCCGGCCCGTTCGCGTACCTGCGCTCGCGCCGGATGCAGCGGAAGTGGGCGCCGTGAGCGAGTGGCAGCCGATCAAGGTCGACGTGATCGACGTCGAGCGGTGCCCGGCGACCATCAGTGGTGCGCCCAACTACAGCGCGTTGTGGGCGCTGATTCGCGAGCGCGGCCGGCCGCGGGGAATGGTCAAAATCCCGTTCGACGGAGCCGAGCTGAGCGGCGAGCGACTGGCCGAGGCAATCGCGACGCTGCCGGCGCAGCCGGATCTTCCACCGCTCGCGCGGCCGCAGGGCGGCCGCCTGCCGTCGATCTCGGTC
>DATBYI010000447.1:0-2781 GCA_036513815.1 Solirubrobacteraceae bacterium | reverse complement strand
CGCGCGACCGATATGGGCTGGATCTAATCCGTAGAATCGGGCGGGCACGGGCGCGTAGCTCAGTGGGAGAGCGCTCGCTTCACACGCGAGAGGTCGCTGGTTCAAGCCCAGCCGTGCCCATCCCGATGCACAGAGGTTGGTCAGGCGCCGCCAGCCCGGAGTGTGGTCAGGTGCGGTATGGCGCCCATTGGAAGCGGCGAAGCGCCACCGCCGCGGCTACGGCACCCCAGATCACGACGATCAGCAGGTCGCGTCCAGCCCATGCTGAGGTCCCGGGATGACTGAACGTCCTGAACACGGCGGTGATGAAGTGGCGGATCGGGAAGAAGGTCGAGATCTTGGCCAGGGCCGAGCCGGATTTGAGCGGGAACCACAGACCTGACAGGAACAGCAGGACGAAGAACACGGTGCTCGTCAGCGGACCGGCGGCCTGCTGGTTGGGGATGAATGTGCTCATCGCGATCCCGAGCGCCGCGAAGCTGAGCCCACCGAGCACGAGCACGATCAGCAGGGCACCGATCCCCGATGCGCCCGAGGGCAGATGGACCCCAAACGCCCAGCGCCCCACCGCGAGCATCAGCACGACCTGGGCGAACGCGATCAGGAGCGTGCTGACCAGGATCGAGGTCAACAGCGTCCACGTAGGTAGCGGACTCAGCCGCAGGCGCTTGAGCAGCCCGGTCTCGCGGCGGATGACCAGACTGATCGCCAGGCTGTTGAACGACGCGGACATCACCCCGTAAGCGATGAAGCCCGGCACGTAGTACTGGATCAGCTTGATGTTGTGCAGATAGGTGACACGCGAGGACCCGGCGCTGGCACCCAGCAGCAGGAGGAACAGAAGCGAGAACCCGACTGTGAAGATCGCCCCGACCGGGTTCAGCCAGAAGGACAGCTGCTCATAGCCGACCTGCCTCACCACGAGCCGCAGCTCGGCGAGCGCCGAATGCCGCGGCAGGATTGATTCGCCGCGCGCGCTCAATCTCGGACCGCCGCCCCCGGCGCCGAGTCGGTCTGGAATCGCTCGGGGTCGGCGCCGGTCAACTGCAGGTAGACATCCTCGAGTGTGTGACGGCTGACGGTCAGGCCGGTCACCCGGACCTCATGCTCAAGCGCCCACCTAGTCAGCTCGTAGAGCGCCTCGAGCTCACGGTCAGTCCGCAGCTCGACGGACCGGCCATCTCCGGCGACCGTCACGGGCAGATCTCCGGGCAGATCCGCGGGCGTAACGCCCGCCGGTAACTGGAAGCGGATCGTGGCCGCGCCGTGGTCGCGGCCCCCCAGCGACGCCGGCGGACCGTGGGCCACGATCTTGCCCGACGCGATGATCGCCACCTGGTCGGCCAGCGCCTCGGCCTCCTCCATGTAGTGCGTAGTCAGCATCACCGTGGTCCCCTCGCGGGCGAGCCTGCGCACCAGCTCCCACGAGGTTCGCCGCCCCGCTGGATCAAGTCCGGTGGTCGGCTCATCGAGAAACAACAGCGCGGGGTTGCCGACAATCCCCAGGCCAACATCCAGTCGTCGCTGTTGACCCCCCGACAGCGTCTTGACCTTCGCATCGGCCTTCTCCGCCAGGCCGACCAGCTCGATCACCTCGCCGACCGGCCGCGGCGCCGGGTAATAGCCGGCGTTGCGCGCAAGCACCTGGCGCACCGACAAAAACGGCTCGACGGCAAGCTCCTGCAAGACGACCCCTAACTGGCTGCGGAGCCGCTGGCCGGATCGGCGATCCCCCGGGTCGATCCCCAACACCTGCACCTCGCCCGCGTCGCGGTTGCGGAATCCCTCCAGGATCTCGATCGTCGTCGTCTTGCCCGCTCCATTGGGGCCCAGGAGCGCGAACACCTCACCAGCCTCGACCTCGAAACTCACCCCATCGACGGCGCGGACCGGCCCGTACGACATAACCAATCCACGAACGCTCACCGCCGGCACGCTTCACCCCGCGCAAGAGATTCGCTCCGGATGCACGCGATATAACTGGACACGAGCGGCATCCCACCATACCGAGAGGTCAATGGCCCTCGACGAGGAGATCGTCCGATGCGCAAAGTGGTTGCCTATGAGTTGCTCTCGCTTGACGGCGTAGCCGAGCGGCCGGACCAGTTCGTGACCGAGTTTGACGACGTGATGCGGGAGAACCTCGGCCGCGTTATCGCCGCCCAAGACGCCGTGCTCCTCGGGCGGCGGACCTACGACGAGTGGGCCAGATTCTGGCCGACGAGTGACATCGAGCCATTCGCGAGCTTCATCAACGGCGTCCAGAAGTTCGTGGTGACCTCGACGCCACCCGAACTCGAGTGGGCGAACACCGTAGTCGTCGAGGGCAGCCTCGGAGAGTTCGTTACTGAACTCAAGCAGCAGCCGGGCGGCGACATCGGGATCCACGGGAGCATTTCGATGACCCAGTCGCTCCTCCAGGCGAGCTTGATCGACGAACTCCGAATTGTCATCGCACCCGCCGTGCACCTGCACGGGCGAAGGCTCTTCGACGGGGCGAGCGCCGCCCGGTTGTCGTTGAACCGTAGCATCACCTCTCCAGCCGGCTATCTGCTCGTTGACTACGCGGTAAGAGGCTGACGCAGTCGAGTGGTTTCGCGGGTCAGGGCTTCGGCTCGTCGAGCAGAAGTTCGGTCCGGTACTTCGGCGCGAGTGCGATCGCCCTGGCGATGAACGCGGCGGTCGCGGCATCGTCGAGCACGGGCGGAGCCTCGGTTCGGTGCGCGACGGGCACGCCGACCTCCTTGAAGAACTCCTCCTGACCGGCTGGGGAGCAGAGAC
>DATBYI010000446.1:0-6340 GCA_036513815.1 Solirubrobacteraceae bacterium | reverse complement strand
AACGAGATACAACGGGCGGCCCTTGACCTCGTCGTAGATCCTGCCCACGTATTCGCCGATCAAGCCGATCGCGATCAACTGGATTCCGCCGAGGAGCAACACCGCGATCGTCAGCGAGCTGAACCCGGGCAGGTAGGAGCCCAGGATTCGCAGCACGATCACGACCGGAATGGCGACGAAGGCAAGCGTCGAAATGAGGAATCCGAACAGCGTCGCGAGCTGAAGCGGGCGGTGCGAGAAGGACGAGATCGCGTCAAAGGAGAACCGCAGCATCTTCGGGATCGTGTACTTCGTCTTGCCGGCAAAGCGGGGGTCGCGGTTGTAGGGAACCGCGGCCTGCCGGTAGCCGACCCAGACGGTCATCCCGCGCAGGAACCGGTTGCGCTCGCGCATCGACAGCAGCGCGTCGAGTGCCCGGCGATCGAGCATCCGGAAGTCCCCCGAGTTGTGCTCGAGCTCGACCTGGGCCAGGCGGTCGAACAGCGCATAGAACCAGCGAGCCGTCGCGAGCTTGAAGCGCGATTCGCCGTCGCGCTGCTCGCGGACCGCGTAGATCACGTCGCACCCGCCCCGCCAGTGATCGAGCATCAGCGGGATCACCTCGGGTGGATCCTGGAGATCGGCATCGAGCATGACCACGGCGTCGCCACGGGCGTGGTCGAGCCCGGCGGTGAGCGCGGTTTGATGGCCGAAGTTGCGCGAGAGCTGCACGACGCGCACGCGGGGATCGTTCGACGCCAGCTTGCGCATCTCCATCTCCGACCCGTCGGTCGAGCCGTCGTCGACGAGCACGAGCTCGAAGCGGATGCCCTGGAGCGCCGTGCATACGCGCGCGTAAAACTGCTCGATCGTGGCCTCTTCGTTGTAGACCGGAGCGACCACGCTGAGCAGGCGCAGCGACCTGCCCTCATCGGGCGGTCCCACGGGCTCGTTGACGCCAGGATGCTGGATCGAGGTCATATTCGGGTCACAGTCCAACCGCGCTGCCATGCGGAATGTAGGCGAGAAGCTGGAAACAGGCCATCACCGCGGTGAGGACGAGGGAGGCGCGCCACAGGCGTCGGTCGCGCCCGAGCGCGGCGAGTGGCATCAGCCAGGCGGCGTACCACGGCAGCAGCGACGCGGCGGTGACGAGCAGCGCGAGCGCGGCCCAGCCGGCGCCGGCGATCCAGTCGAGCTCCCCCCGCCAGACGCGCCACAGGAGCCAGCCCACCGCGACCACGAACAGACCGGTCAAGATGAGTGCGACCGGGTGCCCGACGGTGCCGAGGCCGAGGCGGGTGCCGATGAAGCCCGGAACGCTCTGCCAGTTGCCGTTGCTCTGGACCGTCTCGATCGTGGCCGGCAGGTGCAGCGGCCCGGTTCCGAACAGCGCGAGCGTGAATACCGCGATCGCCGCGGTCGTCACGCCGGCGCCGATGAGCAGGTCGCGCCGGCGCGTACCGAACAGCCGACCCCGCGCGTCGGCCAGCGCGAACGGCAGCAGGAGCCCGGCCGTGACCTTGACCGCGGCGGCGGCGACGATCGAGCCGCCGGCGAGCCGGCCTCGACCCTGCAGGAGCAACACCACGCCGGCCAGGAGCGGAGCCAGCATCAACAAGTCGTTGTGGCCGCCGCCCACGCCATAGACGATGATCAGCGGATTGAGACCGACCAGGGCGGCCGCCTTGACCTGGTCGACGCCCCGCAGCCGCGCTCCGTTCCAGACGAGGGCGACGATCCCGAGGCTCGAGAGCGCCGCGATCGCCTTATAGGAGAACACGCTGGCCGGAATGGTGAGCGGCGCGAGGAGGTAGCTGATCCCCGTGAAGAGCGGTCCGTAGACAGTGGGGATGCTGATCCATTTGGAGCCGATCAACGGGTACAGCGGGTCGTAGTGGAGCGCGAACGCCCCGGTCACGTATGGATTGGCGTGGTAGAGCTCGCCGAGCCGGCCGTAGAACTGGTAGCTGAAGATGTCGGTCGAGACGAGTGGCGGCGCGAGCAGCATCAGGGCGTTGAGCGCCGCGATGACTCCCAGGACGAGTACGGGGGAGAGACGCTGAGCCACAGCGACGGTCGCGAAATAGGAGGCGAACATGACCGCCATCACGACGGTCAGGCCGACGCTTCCCAGGTTGATACCGGTCGTCCCGAAGGAACCCGCCAGGCCGAGCGCGCCCGGCGCCCACCGAACCGTCTGCGGCAGGAGGTCGTCGGTATTGGCGGCCGCCAGGGCGACAAGGGTCCCCGAGACGAGCATCCCCGTTATGCCGAGGAGGCCGATCCAATTGCGGCGCGCGGTCGTGCGCGACTCGAGCGCGGGCGCCCGCAGCTCAAACGCGCCGCTGCGTGTAGCGCCAAGCGGCGGACTGTCGACACTCATTGTCAAAAGCTTGCCCGACGCGGAGTCGGCAAGAGTTTGGTCATTGTTGCCATTACGTTAGGGAACTTGCGTTCGCAATGTTCCTCGGTCCAGGCCTCTCCCTAGTCATCCTTCGTTTCCACCGCCGGGCGGCGAGACAGTTCCCTTGACGACTACCCATCGCGACGCTGTCCGATCGCGCTCGGGCTCGTACCTCGACGCGCCACGGCGGACGGCGCGCTGCGGCGCAGGTGCGGCACTGCCGACATCGCCTCGAGTGCGATCCGGGTCGACATCTTGCTCTTGCCCACGCGGCGATCGCGAAACACGATGGGGACCTCGACGACACGAAAACCGGCTAGGAGCGCGCGGTAGGTGACCTCGATCTGGAAGACATATCCCTCCGCCCGGACGGTGTCGAGGCTGATCGCCTCGAGCACACGCCGGTGGATGCACTTGAAGCCGCCGGTCAGATCGTGGATGTGGACGCCGAGGATCGTGCGCGCGTAGAAGGAGCCGCCGCGGCTGATAAGGCGCCGCGCGAGCCCCCAGTTCTCGGTCCCGCCGCCTTCGACGTAGCGCGATCCGAGCACCATGTCCGCGTCGCGCGCGGCGGCGAGCAGCTGCTCGAGGTAGCGCGGATCGTGCGAGAAGTCGGCGTCCATCTCGATCACCAGCTCGGCGTCGCCCGCCAGCGCGTGGGCGAATCCGGCGAGATAGGCATGGCCCAGTCCGGTCTTCGTGGCGCGATGCAAGACCTCGACCTGCGGATGCTGCTCGGCCAGCCGATCCGCGATCGCTCCGGTTCCGTCCGGCGAGTTGTCGTCGACGACGAGGATGTGGTGGGACTCGGGAGCCACCCGCTCGAGCTCCGTCACCGTGGCACGAACGATTCCCTCCACGTTCTCGGCCTCGTTGTAGGTGGGAATGACGACCCAGACGCGCTCGTGCATCGCCCGGGAGCGTAATGGGACGAGCGGCCGGTCGGGCTGAGGGACCCGCGTAGGGGTGGGCAGAAATATGCGATAGGTGCGCGCGAGAGCCGGGCACGCCATCATCCGAGGCGGGGCAGACCATGGAACGCGGCGTCGACGTTGGCAACCCGCCGGGGCAGACCGGACTTCCTGAGCACGAACGTGTCGTGCGCAGGCTCAGCATGGCGCCACACCACCGTCGACGACGGGCCGTCGCGCTGGTGTCGCTCGGTGGCGTGGTTGCACTCGTCGTTGCGCTCGCCCTCGTCCTCGACGGGCCTGGCACGCACCGGCCGGCGGCGCCGGCGCACCACGGGTTCACCGCCCGGACTCGCGCGCTTTCCGCGGCACAGCGCCTGTCGCCCGCGGCGCGCCAGGCCGCGGCGGAGAACGCGGCCATCAACCGCACGCTGGCTTACACGCCGTTCGTTCGGATCGCCGGCGCTCAGCATCGCGAGATCGCGCTGACCTTCGACGACGGTCCCGGCCCGTACACCCCCCAGATCCTCTCGGTCCTCCAGCGCGCGCACGTGCCCGCGACCTTCTTCGAGGTCGGCGTGCTCGAGCGCTACTTCTATGCGTCGACCGCGAACATCGTCGCGGACGGTGACGTGATCGGCGACCACACCGAGCTGCACGCGCCGATGTCGAAGCTCCCGGCCGCCCAGCAACGAGCGCAGCTGCTCGAGGATGCCACCGCCATCGGCCGCCACGGCGCGCGTTTCCCGCGTCTGTTCCGTCCGCCGTATGGACTGTGGAACGCCACCACGCTCGCCTTGCTGCACCGCTACCGGATGCTGATGGTGCTGTGGACCGTCGATACGAACGACTACCAACGTCCCGGCGTTCGCGCGATCGTCAAGTCGGCCATCGGGGGCGCTCGCCCCGGCGCGATCATCCTGCTTCACGACGCGGGCGGCGACCGTTCCGAGACAGTGGCGGCGCTCCCACGGATCATCTCCCAGTTACGAAGGCGTGGCTACACGCTCGTGACGGTGCCGCGGCTGCTGCTCGACAACCCGCCGCCGCGTGTCCAGAACATCGCCGCGGTGCTGGGGACGGGCGGCTAGCTCTAGCTCGTGCTCGTGGGAAGCGACACCGAGCGGTGGGCGGCGCCTGACGGCGGCGCCTCAGCGCCGAACGTACGCGACGCGGTTCCAGCTCGGCTCGGGCGCGAGCTGGATCGGCTCGCCGCCTCGATCGGGCTGGATATAGACGAAGGTGTGGGCGTCGGTGTCGAAGCTAATGTCGAGCTCGCCTTCCTTGACGCGCTGGTCGAGCCACGCGCCGCGGAAGATCAGGCGCCGCAACCAGTGGACGAGCGAGCGGTCCGACGGGCCGACGAGATCGGGCCAGCAATCGTTGACGTGCTCGCCGAGAGCCGACGCCGGCTCGTTCACCTCGCCGTTGACGACCAGGTTGATCAGGTCCTCGCTCTCGTCCTCGTCCACGGCGCCGCCGATGAACCCCAGCTTGCGCGCCGCCTGCTCGCAGCGCTCGCGGAAATCCCGCTCATTGAAGGTGAAACGGAGCTCACCGTATTCGAGCACGAAGTCTTCGCCGGAGCTGTAGTTGCCGCGCTGGTACATGGGGCGTCGGCATCATATGGTGGATTCCTGCCCTCCCGCAGCGCCTGAAATGGACGTTGCAGAATGAGAGCCCGCTGTCGGCTGGAGCGCCGGATTCTGGTGGGCCGGTACCCTTGCCGCACCATGATGCCGGTGTCGCGATGATCGACGGTGGCCCGGTGTCGAGCCTCGCCGAGCCGGCGAGGGAGACGGGGACCGCTCAGGATACGGGGAACCACGGTCCGCTCGTGGCGACGCGCCGAGCCTGGCCGTACTGGCCCGCCGTCGGCGTGGCCGTCCTCGGTCTCGTCATCACCGGCGTCCTCGTCTGGCTCGCGGCCTCCACGTACACGAGCAACGAGAACCGGCTTCTCAACCTTCGGGTGCGGGACGCGGGGTCGCTCATCGCTGAAGCGCTTCCTGGAGTCCAGACACCGTTGGCTTCCGCTGCGGCGCTCGCCGACGCCACCGGCGGCGACATTGCGAAGTTCCGGAGCTTCGTCGGCCCCTACACGAGCGGTCCAAGGCCCCAGTACGCGTCCGTCTCGCTCTGGCGCCTCGGGCCGACCGGGACGAAGCTGCTGTCGGTCGTCGGGACCGAGCCCCTGCTCGGCCAGTCGCCGGGTCGCGCCGCCGCGTTCTTCACGCACGCCGCGGGCAGCGCCCAGCTCAGCGTGACCCTGCTCCAGGGTACGCGCCCGCGGTTGGGCTACGCGTACACCTCGCCTGGTCTCACCGGCCACTTCGTCGCCTACGGTGAGAGCGCTCTGCCGGCCAACCGCCGGTCCAAGCTTCAGGGCACGTCATCGTTCGCGGATCTCCATTACGCCCTGTACCTGGGCCGCACGGAGAGCTCCGCGGACCTGCTCGTGAGCGATCTGAAGAGCCTTCCGATCGGGGGCCGACACGCGTCGACCACGATTCCCTTCGGCGACAACGCGTTCACCTTCGTGGTCGCGGCCAAGCATCCCCTCGAGGGCACCTTCGCCCAGCGGCTGCCCTGGATCGTGGCGATCGTCGGCCTCCTCGTCACCCTCGGCGCGGCTGTGCTGACCGGCCGGCTGCTCGACCGGCGCAACCAGGCCGAACGGCTCGCGGGCAAGCTCGAGGTAATTGCCGACGAGAACAGCCGGCTGTACGCGGAGCAGCGGACGATCGCGCAGACGCTCCAGCACGCGCTCCTGCCGGAAGGACTGCCCAAGATCAAAGGCATCGAGACGAGCGCGCGGTACGAGGCCGGCGTGGAGGGCGTCGAGGTCGGTGGGGACTGGTACGACCTGATCGGACTCGACGATCGCCGCGTTCTCCTCGTAGTCGGTGACGTGTCGGGGCGCGGACTGCGCGCCGCGGCGACGATGGCCGAGCTCCGCTTCGCCATCCACGCCTATGCCGCTCAGGACGATCCTCCCGCGGTGATCCTGAGCAAGCTCTCACGACTGGTGAACGTCGGGACG
>DATBYI010000445.1:0-2448 GCA_036513815.1 Solirubrobacteraceae bacterium | reverse complement strand
TCAAGCGCCTGCTCGTGCGGGCGGGATCGGTCATCGACAACCTGGGTCTGGTGAACGGCTACAGCGGCGAGGCATTAGGAGAGCAGATGGCGTTGTTTGGCGAGAGGGCCCAGGAGCTGCCTCAGGCCAAGTAGGCGCACGAGCCGGGGGGACTCGGCAGCGGGATGAGGAGGTGCGGTCGAGCGAGATGAGCGCATCAACCGGTGGACAGGTTCGGAACGTGGTGCTGGTGCACGGCGCATACGCCGACGGGTCATCCTGGTCTGAGGTGATCGCGCGGTTGCAGCCGGCTGGCCTGAGGGCGACGGCTGTCCAGAATCCGCTGGTCTCCCTCGCTGATGACGCCGCACACACTCTCCGCGTATTGGCGCTGCAGGATGGCCCGGCGATTCTCGCGGGCCACTCATTCGCGGGGACCGTCATCACCGAAGCCGGGACCGACCCACGGGTCGTCGGTCTGGTCTATGTCGCGGCCCGAGCACCGGATGTCGGCGAGGACTATGTTGCGCTCACGAAAACGTTCCCAACGCCACCGGCCAACGCGGGGCTGGTATACGAGCACGGATTTGGCGGACTGACAGAGCAGGCGTTCCTCAATGACTTTGCGAACGGCGTCGACCCAGAGACGGCTCGCATTCTCTACGCCGTGCAGGGGCGCATCTCGGAAACTCTTTTCACGGAGAGAGTCACCGTCGCGGCGTGGCGGTCAAAGCCATGCTGGTACGCAGTGTCACGGCAAGATCGCACCACCTCACCGGAACTCGAGCGCTTCCTCGCCAACCGTATGGACGCGACAACGATCGAGATCGACTCAGGCCACCTCTCGATCATCACCCACCCGCAGGAGATCGCGGACTTGATCATCCAAGCCGCTCGAGCCACCAGTACCTGAGTCGCCGTCGGCCGGGAGGACTACCTACTGGCTTTCTGCTCGTACGGCTGTGGCGGTGTGACGACCGTCCTCGGAGGTTAAGCGGAGCTCCAGTTCGTCGACCCGCACGATGTCGCCGACGTGCAGCTTCCTGCCTCGACGCGCCTCTCGCTCGCCGTTCACCCACACCGGCACGGTCGACAGAAACGCCTTGACCTCGGCACCGCTCTCGATTATCCCTTCGAGCTTGAGCAGCTGACCGAGGTTGATCGTGTCACCCCGAATCCGTACGTCGCGCTTCATCTCTTCAAAGCTACCGTCCACGGTGTGGCGCTAGTCAGCCCACCAGTCGCGCTGGCCCTCGACGTCCTCGCGCGGATTCTCGCCGAGACTGGGCGCCCCGATGACGAGCATCTCGAAGCCATCGGGCCCGGCCTCGTAGCCTCGCCACATACCGGGCGGGACGCGCACCGCGTCCCATTCCTTGAGCTCGACGATCTCGTCGTCGACCTTCATCCGCCCGCTCCCGCGTAACACCACGTACACCTCTTCCTGTGTCTTGTGCGTGTGGCCGTACGGAAATCGGTAGCTGGGCGGGACGTGCTGGTAGGTGAGGCCGGATTCCTTGAGCCCGAGCGCCGCGGTCGCCGCGCGGAACTCCAGGTCCGGCGCGCCGTCAAACCTGGACCCGAGGTCCTCAAGGTCCTCCTTGAGGTTCCTGAGCGTGAACGGCACGACGCAATCCTAGGGCAGCCCTGGCTGAGATCCGGATCTAGTGCGTCAAGAGCGCGGTGCCAGGCTTCTCCCGCCGCGGCGCGATGGTTGTCGCCCAGGGGAGGGAACCCCGCGTCGACCACGGCTGAGAAACCAGCGAAATGAAGGTGTCGCGTAAATTTGACACACCGAAAATCAGTTGTGACCGGGTAACAACTGCCTCCGGCCCCAGGTGCGAGGGGGACCGTTGGCGCTCAGGCTGCATATATGGCAGTTGCATCGCCAAAGTTCGCATTGCTAGCCTCGGACGGTGGTGTGCCCGCTACGAACTCCCCGTGGTTTTGCAACATCTCTGCTAGCGATCGGGCCCGGAGCGGAGGCGAGCGGCGGCGTCGATGTGGGCACCTCCAACGCTGGCTGGTCGGGGCTACGATGCGTGCGTGCCGTGGCTCGCCGAGGATTTCATCCATCCGGAGCGTCTGGAGCTGCCGACGGGGCATCACCTTCGTCCCATACGCGAGAGCGATGTGGATATCGACTACCCCGCGGTGATGGGATCGCGTGAGCGGCTGTGGGCGAGGTACGGCGAGATGTGGGGATGGCCACCGGCCGACATGACGTATGAGTTCGACCGCGAAGACCTGGCCCGTCACGAGGACGAGATCGCCGCTCACGTGTCGTTCAACTACGCGGTGCTCGATCACGACGAGACGGAGCTGCTCGGGTGCGTGTACATCGACCCGCCGGACGGTCGTACTCCGGACGGCGCCGACGCTCTGGTGTCGTGGTGGGTCGTGGACCGAGAAGCGGGCGGCGAGCTCGAACGCGCGCTGGACGAGGTCATCCCGCACTGGCTGGGAGAG
>DATBYI010000444.1:0-3325 GCA_036513815.1 Solirubrobacteraceae bacterium | reverse complement strand
GGTGGTTCGCCGATCACGAGGGCCGCGCGGCGCACGCCGCCGAGCTCGACGAGATCATCGGTGACTGGATCGCGCGGCACACGCTGACCGAGGTGATGGCGAGCTTCGAGGAGGCGCAGGCGGCGATCGGCCCCGTGTACTCGATCGCCGACATATTCGAGGATCCCCACTTCCACGCGCGCGAGGCGATCACGTCGGTGGAGCACCCCCGGCTGGGGACCATGCGAACGGCGAATGTCCGGCCGCTCCTCAGCGAGACGCCGGGGCGGGTGCGCAACTTCGGCGGCGAGGTCGGCGAAGATAACCGCGTGGTGTACGTCGATGAGCTCGGACACGATGACGACGAACTCGAGGCGTGGAAGAGGGACGGCGTGATTTGAGCGAGCCGGCACGACGTGCCACGACCTTGAAGGACGTCGCCCGGCTCGCGAGCGTCGATCCGTCCACGGCCTCGCGGGTGCTGCGGGACGATCCCAGCCAGGGGGTGCGCGAAGAGACTCGGGGCCGGATCCTCGACGCCGCCCGGGTGCTCAACTACCGTCCGAACGCGCTCGCCCAGAGCCTGCGCACACGCCGCACCGACACGATCGGCGTGATCGTCCCGAGCCTCGACAACCCGGCGCTGATCGACGTGATCCGCGGGATCCAGATGGAGGCCGCAGAGGCAGGGAAGCTCGTGCTCCTCGTCGAGTCCGAAGCGTTGGGGCTGGCCGACCAGAGCCTCGACGAGCGCGAGGAACTGTTCGCTCGCCTCGTGCTCGACGGACGCGCGGACGGGCTGATCGTCGCGTTCGCGACGGTCCAGGACCGGCTCGTCGGCCGCCTGGCCGAGCGGGGGCTCCCGCTCGTGCTGGTCAACCGGCGCGAGGAGTCGATGGAGGGTTGGGTCGCCGTCGACGACGTGCAGGGCGCGCGGATGGCGGTTGAGCACCTGCAGTCGCTCGGTCATCGCCGGATCGGGTTCGTCGGGTTCGGCGAGGAGACCGACACGGCGCGCCGGCGTGAGCAGGGGTATCGCGAAGCGATGGCCGCGGCCGGGACCGCGGTCGACGCGCGCTGGCGGGCATCGGTGCTCGCGACGCGGGAGGGTGGTCGCGAGGCGATGGGCGCGATCCTCGCGGCGAGCCCGGGCCGCGCGAGGCCGACCGCCGTGTTCTGCGCCAGCCTGCTGGTGGGGTTCGGCGTGCTGGCCGCCCTCAGGGATCGCTCGATCGCCGTACCGGACGAGATCTCGGTGATGGCGTTCGGCGATCACGAAAGCGCGAACGACACCGCGCCGCCGCTGACCACGGTACGTCTGCCCAACGTGCAGATGGGCCGCGAGGCGGTGCGGATGACGATCCGAGCGGCGGCCGGCCTGCCGCTGTCGAACGCGATGATCGAAGGGCCGATCGAGTTGGTGCAGCGGGGATCGACCGCTCCGCCGCCGACCGCCTCGACGACGCCCAAGCGGCGCACATAACGTGAAAGACCTTGCGGAGCCCAGGCCCCTGTGGTAGGACTACACAATCGATTGTTCTCGGTCGTTTGATCCTTCTTCCGGCTTGATCTCTCTCATCCGATGAACCCTTCCACGACACCGTCCTTCACGGTCATGGCGCAAGCTCAGACGGGGCTCGACGGGCTCGAGATGTTCGCCGAGGGCCTCGATCATCCGGAGGGGATCGCGATCGCGTCCGACGGCCGCATGATCGTCGGAGGGGAGGCCGGTCAGATCTACGAGGTCGAAGCGGACGGGGCCTTCAGGGAGATCACGAGCACGGGTGGGTTCGCGCTCGGGATGGCCGCGGATGACGACGGGCACGTCTACGTCTGCGACGACGCTCGCAGCTCGGTGCTCCGCGTGACGTGCGCGACCGGCGAGGTGGAGGAGTTTGCCAGCGGCATGGACGGCCGCAAGATGCAGACGCCGAACTGGCCGGCCTTTGACGCGCGCGGCAACCTCTACGTCTCCGATTCCGGGGCCTGGGGCGCCGCCGACGGCTTGATCTGGGTGGTCCGACCCGGTCGCCGCGTCGAAGTCTTCAGCGACCAGTCGGTCGACTTCCCCAACGGCCTCGCCGTCTCGGCCGACGGGTCCGTGCTTTACGCCGCCGAGAGCAACCCGGGCAAGCTCATCGAGATCCCGCTCAACGACGACGGGACGGCCGGGCCGCGTCGGATCCTGTGTGAACTTGGACTGGCCGTACCGGATGGAATCGCGGTGGCCGATGACGGGAGCATCGTGATCGCCTGCTACCGGCCGGACGCGATCCTGCGCTGGAGCGCCGGGGACGGCCTCGAGCTGCTCGCCTCCGACCCGCAGGGAACGGTGCTGAACGCGCCGACGAACATCGCGTTCACGGGAGACGATCTCGACGTCGCCGTCCTGCCGAATCTGGGCGGCTGGCACCTCGTTCGGGGACGGTTGGGGGTGCGGGGGACCCCTCTTCCACGCCCGTCGTCCGAGCTCATCGACGGGTAATGATGGCCGCCGGAGAGGGCCCGGTGCTCGCGGGCCTCGATTCGGAGTCCCGCGTGCACGACGCGCGCGAATCCCGCTTCGGCCGGCTGTACGAGGACCTCGTCCCCGGCGACCGTTTCCGTCACTGGCCCGGCAAGACGATCACCGAGGGCGAGCACCACGTCTTCTGTCTGCTCACGATGTCCGCGAGTCCGCTGCACATCGATGCCGAGTACGCGCGCGGCAACATGCCGGACGGAGTCAACATCGTTCTGGGCAGCTACGTCTATGCGCTCGTGCTCGGCATGAGCGTGCCGGACCTGTCGGGCCGCGCCGTCGCGAACCTCGGGGTGGAGAAGCTCTCGCACATCGCCCCGGTTCACCATGGCGACACGCTGTACGCGTGGTCGGAGATCGTCGAACGCCGGCGATCGCGCAGCCATCCGGAGAACGGGATCGTCACCGTCGACACGTGGGCGGTCAACCAGCACGACGAACGGGTGATCGCGTTTCGTCGGGCGTTCATGGTCCCGTGCCGCGAGGTGGGTGAGTAAGTCATGCCGCGCTTCCTCGTCCAGATCTCGGTGGCGCTCCCGCCGGACATGCCGTCGGCCGAGCGCTCGGCACTGATCGAGCGCGAAGGCGAACGTGGCCGGGAGCTCAAGCAGGCGGGCGTCATCCAAGACATCTGGCGCGTGCCCGGTCGGCTCGCCAACGTGGGCATCTGGCGCACGCCGAGCGTGACCGCTCTGCACGAGGCCATCGCTTCGCTGCCGGTGTGGGCGTGGACGGAGGTGAGTGTCACGCCGCTCGCGGATCACTATCTGACGAGCGAACCGGAGGGGGCAGATGGCAGGTGACGGGGTACGCGTCGCCGTGGTC
>DATBYI010000443.1:0-3652 GCA_036513815.1 Solirubrobacteraceae bacterium | reverse complement strand
CTTCCGCTCGCTGAACGTGCGACCGGTCGTCTTGTCGCTGGGAGACTTCGAGCTCGTGACGCTCGACTCGGGTGAAAAGCACACGCACGCCGGATCGGGTTACAACGAGCGCCGCGCCGAATGCGCCGAGGCGTGCGGTTTGCTTGGGGTCGAGAGCCTGCGCGAAGTCGAGCTCTCCGAGGCTTGCGCTTTGCCTTCCCCGCTCGCCGCGCGCGTCCGGCACGTCGTCACCGAGAACGCGCGGGTCCGCGAGGCAGTCGGGGCGCTGGAGCGGGACGACATGCTGGCGCTCGGCCGCCTGCTCGATGCCTCGCACGCGAGCCTGCGCGACGACTACGAGATCTCGACGCCGGCGGTCGAAGACGCGGTGGCGCGCTGCAAGCAGGCCGGGGCGCTCGGAGCCCGGATCATGGGCGGCGGATTCGGCGGGAGCGTGCTCGCGCTGATGCCACCGGATGCCAGGTTGCTCGAGGGCGCGGTGGCGGTGCGGCCCGGGCCCGGCGCGGCGGTGACGGAATCGTGAGTCCCATGGGTGTGGAGCTCGGACCCGACGGTGTCGCGGCGGCGGACGTCGTCGCGGTGGCGCGAGAGGACGCGCCGGTGGCGCTCGGCGCCGCGGCTCGGGCCGTGATGGAACGGAGCGCCGCCGTCGTGGCCGCCCGCGCCGAGGCCGACGAGCCGGCCTACGGCATCTCGACTGGGTTCGGCTCGCTCGCGCTGGTCCGGATCCCGGCTGCCGCGCGGGTCGAGCTCCAGCGCTCGCTGATCCGATCGCACGCCGCCGGGATGGGGCCGCCGATCGAGCGCGAGGTCGTCCGGGCGATGATGCTGCTGCGGGCACGCTCGCTCGCGATGGGCTTTTCCGGAGTGCGGCCCGTGGTGGCGGAGCGGATCCTCGCCCTGCTCGGTGCGGGTTTGACGCCGTTCGTGCCGGAGTACGGGTCTTTGGGAGCGAGCGGGGACCTCGCGCCGCTCGCGCACTGCGCGCTGGTGTTGACCGGCGAGGGTTCGGTGGTTTCGGATGACGGTGTCCTGGTGGCCGCGGGCGAGGCTTTGTCTTCGGCCGGGATCGAGCCACTCGAGCTGACCGCCAAGGAGGGGCTCGCGCTGATCAACGGCACCGACGGGATGCTTGGAATGCTCGTCCTCGCCGTGTGGGATCTCGAGCGCCTGCTGCGAGCAAGCGAGCTGGCCGCGGCGATGTCGGTCGAGGCGCTCCTCGGCACCGACCGCGCGTTCGACGAGGATCTGATCGCGCTGCGCCCACAGCCTGGGCAGGTGGACAGCGCTGGGAATCTGCGGGCGCTGCTGGCCGGGTCCGAGATCGTCGCTTCGCACCGCGTCGGCGATCCCAGGGTTCAGGACGCGTACTCATTGCGGTGCGCGCCGCAGGTCATCGGCGCGGCGCGGGACGTATTGGGGTTCGCCCGCCGGGTGGCGTCGGTGGAGCTGCGGTCGGCCATCGACAACCCGATGGTGCTGCCGGACGGTCGCGTGGAGTCGTGCGGCAATTTCCACGGCGCCCCCGTCGGTCTTGCCTGCGACTACCTGGCCGTCGGCGCGGCCGAGGTCGGAGCGATCGCCGAGCGCCGCACCGATCGGCTGCTCGACGTTTCTCGATCGCACGGCCTACCGGCGTTCCTGGCCGGTGACCCGGGGGTGGACTCGGGGATGATGTTGGCCGGCTACACGCAGGCGGCGATGGTCGCGGAGAACCGCCGGCTCGCCGCGCCGGCCAGCGTCGACTCGCTCCCCACGAGCGCGATGCAGGAGGACCACGTATCGATGGGGTGGGGCGCCGCGCGCAAGCTGCGCATCGTCGTCGCGAATTTGGCGCGGATCGTTTCGGTGGAGCTCTGCTGCGCGGCGCGGGCACTCGATCTGCGCGCGCCGCTGACACCGGCCGCCGGGACTGGTGCGGCGGTGGCCGTGATTCGTTCTCGGGTTCCGGGCCCCGGGCCGGATCGGTATTTGTCGCCGGAGCTGGCCGCCGTCGAGGAGCTCGTCCGCTCCGGCGCGGTGGTCGAGGCGGCCGAGGCGGTCATTGGGCCCCTCAGGTGAGCGCGGTTTTGAGCGCCGGATAGAGCTTGCAGAACTTGGCTCGCTGGTCTCTGTAAGTCTCGACCCACTCGGGGTCCGGCTCGATCTGACCGCGGGGGCGGACGGTGGCTTTCACCGCGGCGTGGACGTCGGGCCAGGCGCCGGCCGCTACGCCACCGAGGATCGCGGCGCCGAACGCCGCGCCCTCATCGACGGCGACGCGCTCGAGGGGCAACTCGAGCACCGACGCGATGATCCGCGTCCACAGGTCGCTGCGCGCGCCACCGCCCGAGATGCGACCTGCTTTTGGCTGCTCACCCAGCTCGGCGATCAGGTCGAGTGAGTCCCTGAGCCCGAACGCGACGCCCTCGAGCACCGCTCGCGTCAGCGCGCCGCGGTCGTGGCGGAGGCTGAGCCCGGCGAACGCGCCGCGGGCGTCGGGGTCGGCGTGGGGCGTGCGCTCGCCGGCGAGGTAAGGCAGAAAGAGGAGATTCTCGGTCCCGGCGGGCCAGTTTTCTGCTTCCGTGAGCAGGTCGTCGAACGTGGCTTTGGGGTCGGTGGCGTTGCGCAGCCACGTGAGCGAGCCGGCGGCCGAGAGCATCACGCCCATCGCGTGCCAGGCATTGGGCACCGCATGGCAGAAGGCGTGGACGCGGGCCTTCGGGTCCGCGGCGAAGTGATCTTGCGCGGCGAAGACGACGCCCGAGGTGCCGAGGGCGACGGAGAGCGGGCCGGGGCGGTCGACGCCGACGCCGAGCGCGCCGGCCGCCTGGTCGCCGGCGCCGGCGGCAACCGGGATGCCTTGTTGGGTGGCTCCTGAAACGGTTGGGCTCTCGAGCGCGTCGGGGAGCCAGGCGCGGTCCATGTCCAGCGCGGTCAGGACCTCGTCGCTCCAGCGCCGTTCTGCCACGTTGAGGAGGAGCGTGCCTGAGGCGTCGGAGACGTCGGTGGCGAACTCGCCGGTCAGGCGCAGGCGAACGTAGTCCTTGGGCAGCGCTATCCGTTTGATGCGGGCGTAGGTGTCGGGCTCGTTGTGTCTGAGCCACAGGAGCTTGGGCGCGGTGAAGCCGGTGAGCGCACGGTTACCGGTGAGCGCGATCAACCTCTCCAGACCGATAGTGGACTCGATCTCGTCGCATTCGGCCTGCGTGCGCTGGTCGTTCCAGAGGATCGCCGGCCGGAGAACCCGGTTCTCGGCGTCCATCGCCACCAGTCCGTGCATCTGTCCGGACAGTCCGATGCCGTCCGGGTCGCCGGCGGCTTGGGCCAGCTCGGCGAGGACGGACTCGGTGGCGCGCCACCAGTCCTCCGGGTCCTGCTCGGCCCAGCCGGGCTTGGGAGTGGAGAGTGCGTACGACGCCTCGGCCCGGGCCAGCACGGTGCCGTCCGGGTCGACCGCCAGGCCCTTGGTGGCGGTGGTGCCGACGTCGATGCCTACGAGGGTCGTCATCTCGGGGGGAGGGAATCGTGAGCCACAGGCTCTTGTAGTGCATGACGCCCTCTCGGAATGCACCCCCCGCCCCGGACCCGGACCCCGCCCCGGAACCCGACCCCGCCCCGGACCCCGCCCCGGACCCCGCCCCGGACCCCGCCCCCGCCCCGGACCCCGACC
>DATBYI010000442.1:0-13597 GCA_036513815.1 Solirubrobacteraceae bacterium | reverse complement strand
CCCGCGTTTCCCCGCACTCGGCCACCCGCCGATGGGTGAATTCAGATTCACTCGGCCATGGCGCGAGTTTCGCCGCACTCACGTGGCGGCGACCCCGCGAGTGGGGACTTAGTCGGCCAGCCGGCCGCCGACCCAGCCCGTGAGCACGGCCAGCGCCTCGGCGTTGTTGCGCTCGATCATGATCCCGTGGCTGTTGCCGTGCACGCCGCGGTCGGCAAGCTGGATCAGCTCCACGTCGCAGCCCGCCTGCTCGAGGAACGACACCAGGTCCCGATCGAAGGCGCGGAACATCGACGCCTCGCCGGTGACGACCGCGATCGGGAAGCGGGTGAGGTTCGGCAGCTGGCGCTCCGGCGCGGCATGGAGATCGTCGGGCGTGGCCCCCGGCCCGAGCACCTCGATCGCGATCAGCGCCGCCACCTGCTCGGGACGTGCGTCGGCGGCCAGGAACGTGCCGGGACCGGCGGCGGAGTGGGTCACGAGCACCGCCGGCCCCACCTGGTCGAGCAGCTCGGCGAGCCGCGCCTGCTCGAGCGCGTGCATGTCGGCCCAGCTGGCCAGCATCGGACCCGACGGCGCCAGCCACTGGTCGTAGATCGGATCTCCGGGCTCGCGACCTCCCGGCCACTGCGTGTGCAGGCCGGCCCATGGATTGGAGTCCGGCCCCTCGGTGGGCGGGACGAAGATGGCGCGCAAGGCCTCAGCGCCCATCTGCGGGCCCATCGCCCCGAGCACGTCGGGATGAAAGGGCGAGCGGCCGTGTCCGGGTCGATCGACCACGTACACGGTGTGCCCCTGCTCAACCAGGAGACGCGACCACCCGAGGCGTCCGTCGGGCGTGGTCAGGTAGTCGGTGCCCTGTCCCCCGCCACCGTGGACCAGGACCCAGGGAGGACCCGACGCCGCATCGGGGTTCGCCGGCGCCTCCCACTCGACGTACATGGGGCCGCGCAGCACCGTGCCGAGCGGACCCTCGACGCGGTCAGAGCACCCCACCCAGAACGAGCCGCGCCGCGACGTCGTAACCGGTCCGGTCGGGACGTGGCGGGTCATGCCGGCGCCAGCGCCCGCTCGCTGGCCCGCCGAGCGCCCTCCGAGAGGGCGGCGAGCTTCGCCCAGCAGATGTCGGGGTCGATCGCGCCGAAGCCCGACCACGTTCCGAACCCGCAGTCGGTGCCGCCCATCACGCGCTCGGGGCCGACGATCCCGGCGAACGTGAGGAGCCGCTGGGCCACGAGCTCCGGGTGCTCGATGTAGTTGCAGGTCGAGTCGATCACGCCCGGCGCGAGGATCTTGTCCTCGGGGATGGCCGCATCCCGCCAGACCGCCCACTCGTGCTCGTGGCGCGGGTTGGCTGCCTCGAACTGGATCGTCGCCGGCTTGGCGCGCAGGACGACGTCGATGATCTTCTCGACGTCGATGTCGAGGTGGTGCGGGCCCTCGTAGTTGCCCCAGCACAGATGCAGGCGGACGCGATCGGCCGGCAGGTCGCGCACCGCGTGATTGATCGCTTCGACGTGGCGGGCCGCCGCCGCGACGAACTCCTCGTCGGAGCGGTCGCGGTACATGATGTGCCGGCCCATGGCCAGATCCGGCGCGTCGATCTGGACCTGGAACCCGGCCGCGACGATCGCCTCGTACTCGACCTTCATCGCCTCGCCGATCGCCTCGAGGTACTCGTCGAGGCTCGGGTAGTACTCGTTGGGCTGGAACAGCGCGATGATCCCGGGCGACGGCGCGTTCATGAACGCCCCCGCCACCGGTTGTCCCTCGATCGCTCGCGCCAGGCGCGCCAGGTCGGCCTCGACCGGCCCTCGGTGCTCGTAGGTGATGGGGCCGCGGCATATCGGCCGCAGGTAGCGGGCGCTCCCGCCCTCGTCCGCGAGCCGCTTCATGTACCGCGGGAAGGCGTCGAGGTCCGCCGGGGTGGCTCGCGGCACGTCGCCGACCTCGAACCCGCTCAGTCGATGGCGGATGTATGTGGCGTAGCCGATCTTGCTCATCTCACCGTCGGAGACGACGTCGATGCCCGACTCCACCTGGCGTCGGACGCGGTCGCGTACAGCCTCGTCGAGCAACTGCTCGTAGCGCTCGCGGTCGACCGGCTCGCCGCGATCCTCGGCGAACACGAGCTCGACGAGCTCGGGCGGCCGGGGCAGGCTGCCGACGTGGGTGGTGAGAATCCGCGTCATCTACCAGATCTCCTCGAGTAGCTGTTGGACTGCTTCGGGCGGCGCCGGCCGCGGGTTGGCCTTGGCGGGGGCGCGGTCCGCTACCGCTTGCGACAGCGGCCCGAGATCCTCCCTCGGCACGCCGTAGTCACGCAATCGAGGCGGGCCCGCAAGCGCCGCCAGCGCGCTGACTCGCGCGATCGGGTCGCCGTCGCCCATCGCCTCCCCGAACCGCACGATCTGAGCTCCGGCCACCCCCTGGTTGTAGCGGAGGGCCGCCGGCAGGCACACCGCGTTCATCGTCCCGTGGGGCAGGCCGTAGCGGCCGCCGAGCGCCTGGGCCATCGCGTGTCCGAGGCCCATGCCGGCGCGCAGCGCCGCGCCGGCGTGCATCGCGCCGGCGAGTAACTGCCCGCGCGCCTCGAGGCCGCGGCCGTCCGTCACCACCCGCGGCAGCCACTCCGAGATGAGCTCGGCGCCGGCGAGGGCCTGTTGATCGGTCTCCTCGCTGCGTCCGGGTGAGTACAGCCCCTCGGCGCAGTGCGCGAGCGCGTTCATCGCCGTGCCCGCGCTCGGCTCGGGCGGCAGGTCGAGCGTCAAGGCCGGCTCGTAGACGATCGCCACCGTGTGCGCGCCCCGGCCCCCGAGTTTTACGCCGGCCTCGCTGTCGCGCATCCCGAAGCCCTGCGTCCACTCGGCGCCCGAATACGTGGTGGGGATCGACACGATGGCCAGCCCCGTCTCGCTCGACACCGCCTTGGCCGTGTCGATCGCGCTGCCGCCACCGAGCGCCACCAGCCCGTCGGTCCCGTCGGCCGCCGCGAGCGCCTCGCGCACGCCGGTGACGTCGGCGTGCGGCTTCGCACCGTAAAAACCACGTGCCACCGGGAGCTTCAGCTCGCGCCACCGCTCGGTGCTGATCAACAGCGGGCGGGTGACCGACAGCTCTTCGAGGACGCCGGGCAGCATTTCGAGGCCCCAGCGGACGATCATCGAGCGATCAAATCACAGCCGGACGCTTGGCAGATAACTCGTACATAGCGCGAGTTATCTGCCAACCGCGGCTTAGTCACTCCGACCCGGTGCTCGCCTGCAGCCGCCGCATCCCGGCCAGCCACCGGTCGTAATCCATCCCCTTGCGCTGGAAGAAGGTCAGCACCTCGGGATGGGGCAGGATCAGGAACTGCTCCCGGTCGATCCCCTCGATCACCACATCGGCGACCTGCTCGGGCTCGAGCATCGCGCCGGCGCTCCGGACCACGCGGTGGGCGAGCTCGTCGCCCTGGGTCATCGCGGTGCGCACACCCATCGGGCACAGGCAGCTGACCCGTATCCCCCGCTCGCCGTAGGTGACCGATAGCCACTCAGCGAACGCCACTGCGGCGTGCTTGCTCACCGCGTAGGGCGCCGAGCCGATCTGGGTGAGCAGCCCCGCCGCCGACGCGGTAGCGACGAAATATCCCTCCCCGCGCTCGAGCCAGCCGGGAAGCAGCCGCCGCGCGGCGATGATGTGCGCGCGGACGTTGACCGCGAATGCCTGATCCCACACCTCGTCCGGCGTGTCGATTGGGTCCTCGCCGATCGCCACCCCCGCGTTGGCGAAGAACACGTCGACGGGACCGAGCTCCGCCTCCACCCGATCGAGCAGCGCGGTGAGCGCGCCCTCGTCGGTCACGTCCGCGGCGACGGCCAGGTGGCCTGATCCGAGCTCGGCTCCGACCGCGTCGAGCGCGCCGGCCTGGAGGTCGGTCACGGCCACCCGAGCGCCCTCTTCGGCGCATCTCAGGGCCAGCGCACGACCGATCCCGCCGGCCCCTCCGGTGACCACGACGACCCGCCCGCCGAGCTTCACGACGCCACCGTGAAATTGTCAAATAGATTGAACATGCGCTCCTTACTTGTGGTTTCTCTCACCAGGGCTGTGGGTACGACCGGTGCCAGAGACGAGGAAAGCGAGGGTTGCCATGAGTTCTACCTCCTCGGCAGGTAGGCAACAGCAGCGCGCGAGGGCCGCCACGTCGAGAGCCCGGATCGACGGGCCGGATCGCCTCACCCCACGCGGCATTCTGGCCCGCCTGGATCGGATCGACGTGTGGTCGATGCCGTTCATCTTCATCGGGATCATCGGCACCGGCTTCCTGTTCGCGTTCTACGACGTGTTCGACATCAACGTGTCGTTCATCCAGAGCTGCGTCGCCCTGAAGCATGGCTGCACGCCAGCCAACGCGGTCACCGCCTTGCGCGTTCCCGTCGTGCTCAATCTGGCCGGCTACGTGGTCGGCGCCCTCGCGCTGGCCCCGATCTCGGACCGCATCGGCCGGCGCAACATGCTGCTCTTCACGATGCTGCTGACCGGCCTGGGCTCGTTGTACAACGCGCTCGCGCCCGACTACACGCAGTTCGTGCTCGCGCGCGTAATCACCGGCATCGGCGTCGGCGCCGACCTGGCCATCGTCAATACCTACGTGGGCGAGGTCGCGCCGCGGCGCAATCGCGCCCGCTGGATCTCGGTGATCTTCATCATGTCCGCGCTCGGGGCCCTCCTCGGCATCTGGCTCGGCCTGTTCCTGACCACCTCCCCCGCCCCATGGCCGCACGGGCTGTCCTTCGCCCAGGCGAGCCCGAGCTTTACCGACGGCTGGCGCTGGATGTACGGCGTCGGCGCGGTGCTCGCCCTGATCGGCGTGCTTCTGCGCCTCGAGCTGCCCGAATCGGCCCGCTGGCTGGTCGGGAAGGGACGGCTGGACGAGGCCGACCGGGTCGTCACCAACATGGAGACCGTCGCGTCGAAGCACGGCCGGCTCGGGCCGGTTCCCGATCTCGAAGCCATCCCGGTCGACCGCACGATGCCCGACTCGAGCTGGGCCTTTGGCGCGCTATTCGGGAACCGCACCTATACCAAGCGGGTGATCCAGCTCCTGCTCGTCTGGTTCCTGGCCTACGTCACCGTGTTCGGATTCTCGGCCGGCTTCACATCGATGCTGAGCTCGCTCAAGTACCCGCCGCCCGAGGCCGGCCTGATCACGGCGGTCGGGGCGTTCGGATTCCTGGCCTGCGCGCTCTTCGCAGTCAAGTTCGCCGACCGTCTCGAGCGCAAGTACTGGCTACCGATCGGCGCGACGATCACCGTGATCGGCGGCGTGATCGTCGCCGAGGCCGGCACGAACAGCCTCGCCATCGCCTTCGTCGGTTCGGCCATCGTGTTCTTCGGCTTCAACATCTGGGTGCCGATGACCTACGCACTCTCGACCGAGAGCTTCCCCACTCGCGCGCGGGTCACCGGGTTCGGGCTGGTCGACGGCGTCGGCCATCTGGGCGGAGGCATCGGAGTGCTGCTGATCGCCCCCCAGATCCCCCACATGTCGGTGCTCGGGGCCATGCTGGCCGTGTCCGGGTGGCTTGTGTTGGCGGCGATCGTCGTCCAGTTCAGCGCCAAAACGCGCGGGCGCCATTACGAGGAGATCTCGCCGTAGCCCGCGGTTAGCCGCGCTTCTCGTCGACCGCGCGCAGCAGCTGCTGCATGTACTCGATGTGGTCGTGCATCGCGCGCTCGCCCCCCCGGCGCTGGTGGCGCCGGATCGCGCGCACGATCGCCTGATGCTGGGCGATGATCTCTTCCCCGTTCATCACGTCGGCCAGGTGCGCCACTAGCGAGGGCTGGAGCACGTCGAGGATCCAGCCGGTGAACGTGACGAGCAGCTCGTTGCCGGCGGCGACGGCGATCGTCTGGTGAAAGCGCGTGTCGGCCAGGCGGAACTCATCGGAGGCGGGATCCCGGCCCTTCGCGGCGGCGATCGAGTCGAGCAGCGCGGCGACCGTCGCCTCGTCGGCGCGCTCGGCGGCCATGCCGGCGAGCGGCACCTCAAGGAGCATCCGCGACTCGAGCAGCTCGCATAAGGTCACGCTCTCGGACTCGAGCATCGACGCGATCGATTCGCTCAGGTGGCGTCCGATGCCGGCGCCGGGGGTGTTCTCGACGAACACGCCGCCGGAGCGGCCCTTCTGCACCCGGATCAGGTGCGACCCGGCCAGCCGGCGCAAACCCTCACGCAGCGTGGGGCGGCTGACGCCAAACTCGCGCGCGAGTTCGTGCTCGGTGCCGATCCGGTCGCCGGGGCGTAGTCCTTCGCGCTCGACGTAAAGGCGGATCTCGCGGGCGATCTGCTCGCTCGCGTCGGCGTGAACCACCTCAAACCGCGGCGGCCCACCGAATCCGGTGGCAGCTGACATGTGCCGAGTTTATGGCCGCGGTGACCGTCCGTCCGCGCATTGCGTTGAACGGACGCTAAGCAATTGCGACTCATGACCGATAAGGACCACCATGCAAGAGACCCGCGCGCGCGTCGAAACGGCGCCCGAGCCTGGCCAGAGCCCGGCGACGGAGCCTTGTCGGCAGCTCTCCGAAGAGCGGTTTCGGACGCTGTTCGACCGCGCCTCCGTGGGCATCGTCACCATCGGTCCGCATGCGCGCGCGATCGAGGCCAATCCCGCCGTCGAGCGGATGCTCGGGTGCGAACCCGGCGAGCTGACGGGCGCGAACCTGACCGAGTTCGCCCATCCGGACGACGCTGAGGTCAACCGGGACCTGGCGGACAAGCTGCGCGAGAGCGTCAGTACCCACGAGTACGAGAAGCGGCTCATCCGCAAGGACGGCAGGGTCATCTGGTGCCGGATCAAGGTGTGGACCGACGCCCGCACGACCGGCTCCGACCAACTCTCGGTCGCCATGCTCGAGGACATCACCGAGAGCAAGCTCACGGCCATCGCGCTCGAGGAGAGGGCCACCAAGCTCGAGCGCATCATCGCGACCCAGCGCGATATCTCCGCGGCCTCCTCGGTCGATCTCCAGCACCTGATGGAGGTCATCGTCGATCGGGCCATGGCGCTGACGCGCGCTCAGGGCGCGATGATCCATCTGATCGACGGCGATGACGTCGTGACCCGCGCTGCGTGCGGCATCGCCTGTCGTTTCCTGAACAACAGCCGCCCACTCAGCCAGAGCATTTCTCGGTTCGCTCTCGCCGCCCGCCGGCCAGTCCTGATCGAGCACGCCGAGGACGACCCCCGGCTCAACAGCAAGATGCGATCGCTGGTGGGCGACCGCTCGCACATCTGCGTCCCGCTGTTCGCGGGCGAGCGGCCGTTCGGAGCCCTCAGCGTGATGAGCACCTCCGAGCACGAGCGCCTGAACGAGGAGGACCGCCAGACGCTCGAGCTCCTCGCCGGCGTCCTCTCCGAGGGCGTCAGCCGCGCGGCCGAGTCCGAGGCCAAGCGCCAACAGGCGGATGCGCTGGCCCGGTTCGAGGCGATCTACAACGGCTCGCTCACCGGGATCATGGTGCTGAGCCACGACGGCCAGATCGTCGACGCCAATCCCGCCATGCTCGAGCTCCTGGGCCTCGACACCCCCGAGCAGGTCCGCGCCCACATCGCCGAGTATCTCGACCCCGAGGAGCACGAACGCGTGTCGCTCGCCGTCGAGGAGCTGTTCTCCGGCGACGCCGACTCCTTGCGCATCGACACACGACTCAATCGCCGGGACGGCACCGTGGTCTGGGTGTGCGGCTCGTTCTCGATCGTCCGCGACGGCGAGGGACGACCCAGCTTCGGCATCGTGATGGTGCAGGACGACACCGAGCGCAAGGCCGCCGAGGAGGCGCTGATGCGTCAGTCCGAGCTCAACGAGCACCAGGCCCTGCACGACGGGCTCACCGGCCTGCCCAACCGCACGCTGTTCCGCGACCGGATCGAGCAGGCGATCGCCGTGGCCCGGCGAGAGGGGGGTCAGCTGGCCGTCGCGATGATGGATCTCGACCGCTTCAAGGACGTCAACGACTCGCTCGGCCACCACGCCGGCGACGCGCTCCTCGTCGAGCTCGGTAAGCGGCTGCGCGGCGTCCTGCGCTGCTCGGACACCGTCGCTCGCCTGGGCGGCGACGAGTTCGGGGTCCTCATCTCGAACCCGCGCACCGACCGCGACGTGGCGTTCGTGATCGAGAAGGTCCGCGCCGCGCTCGAGCAGCCGGTCACCATCGACGACCTGGCGCTGCCCACCGAGGCGTCGATCGGGATCGCCATGTTCCCGGCCCACGGCCAGGACGTCGACACGCTGCTGCGCCACGCGGACGTGGCGATGTACAGCGCCAAGGAAGAGAAGACCGGATATGTCTTCTACGACAGTTCGCGCACCGAGACCGATCCGGCCCGGCTGACGCTCGTCTCAGAGCTGCGCCGCGCGATCGAGGAGCGCGAGCTCGTCCTCTACTACCAGCCCAAGGCGTCGCTGAACAACGGCGAGGTGCGATCGGTCGAGGCGCTGCTGCGGTGGAACCATCCGACGCGCGGCCTGGTCGGTCCGGACGAGTTCATCCCGCTGGCCCAGCGGACGGGCTTGATCAAGCCGCTCACCCTGTTCGTGCTCGACGAGGCGCTCTCGCAGTGCCGGGCCTGGAAGCAGGGGGGAACGCCGCTGGGCGTCGCGATCAATATCTCGATCCGCAACCTGCTCGACGCGCATTTCCCGGAGCTGGTGCGGACGCTGCTCGAGAAGTGGCGGGTCGAGCCTTCGATGCTCGAGCTCGAGATCACCGAGTCGACCGTGCTGTCCGATCCCGTCCGGACCAAGCGCGTGCTCGACAGGCTTTCCGCGATGGGGGTCGTCCTCTCCATCGACGACTTCGGCACCGGGTACTCATCGCTCTCCTACCTCAGCCAGCTACCCGTCAACGAGATCAAGATCGATCGCTCCTTCGTCATGAACATGGCCCAGTGCGAGAACGACGCGGTGATCGTGCGCTCGACGATCGACCTCGCCCGCAACCTCGGCCTCCACGTCGTGGCCGAGGGCGTCGAGACCGAGGAGGCGTGGGACGAGCTCACCAGCCTCGGGTGCACGCTCGCACAGGGCTACTACCTGAGCCGGCCCGTGCCGGCCGCCCAGCTCACCGAGTGGCTGCGCTCGCGGCCCGAGGGCCGCGCGACGGCGCCGATCAGGCGAGTGGCCTGAGGCGCCGCCGTCAATTCAAATCACCTCGCGACTCCCGCCCCCGCCTCTCTGGCCTCGTCGGGGATCATCGGGCCGTCGCCGGCGGGGTCGGCGATGCCTTCCTCGAGCCACTTGTAGCGCCCCTCAAGGACCTGGGCCGCCGCCGCGCGGTTCTCGTCGTCGTCGTTGGCCCACAGTTCGGTGAACAGCGTCTCGGCGCGGCGCTTGGCCTGGCGGCAGAACAGCTCGGCCAGCTCATAGGCCTCGTCACGACGCTCCGGGTGCTCCCGCGCGATGGTGTCCGCGTAGGCCGCCGAGGCGGACATCGCGAACAGCTCCGCGCCGATGTCGACAAGCCGCCCGAGAAACGCCTGGCGATACTCGAGCTTGGCCTGCCAGCGCGTCATGCCGTAAAAGATCGATCGCGCGAGCTTGCGCGAGGACCGCTCCACGTAGCGCATGTACGGCGCGAGCGTCCCGAACTCGTCGTAGGAGTTCGGGATCTGGCCCTTGCCGACGGTCAGCTGCGGCAGCCAGGTCGAGTAGAAGCGCCCGGCGCGCCCCGCCGACGCGAGCTTGGCCTTGACGTCGCCGCCCGGTTCGAGCAGGTCGCCGGCGACCTGGAGGTGCTGGTCGACCGCTTCGCGCGCGATCAGCAGGTGCATGATCTCGGTCGAGCCCTCGAAGATGCGGTTGATCCGCATGTCGCGCAGCGCCTGCTCGGCCGGTACCGGCTTCTCGCCGCGCGCCTTGAGCGATGCCGCCGTCTCGTAGCCGCGGCCGCCGCGCACCTGGATCAGCTCGTCGAGCACCTTCCAGCCCATCTCCGACCCGTACAGCTTGGCGAGCGCCGCCTCGATCCGGATGTCGTTCGACTTGTCGTCGGCCAGACGGCTCGCCACGTCGAGCATCGCCTCGAGCCCGAACGCACTGCCGGCGATGAACGCAATCTTCTGGGCGACCGCGTCGTGCTTACCGATCGGTCGTCCCCACTGGACGCGCTCGTTCGCCCATTCGCGGGCGACCTTGGTTGCCCACTTGGCCTGCCCGATGCAGATGGCCGGCAGCGCCAGACGGCCGGTGTTGAGCGTGGTGAGCGCGACCTTGAGCCCCTGTCCCTCCTTGGCGATCCGGTTCTCCTCCGGGACGAACACGTTCTCGAGACGCGTCACCGAATTCTCGAGGCCGCGCAGGCCCATGAACGCGTTGCGGTGCTCGACCGTGACCCCGTCGCTGTCGTACGGAAGGACGAAGGCGCTGATCCCGCCCCGGTGACCGTCGCTCTTGGGAACCTGCGCCATCACGACGACGATGTCGGCAATTGCCCCGTTGGTCGCCCACAGCTTCAGACCGTTGAGGACATAGCCGCCGTCCGTCGGCGTGGCGGTGGTCGCGAGTCGCGCCGGGTCGGAGCCGACGTCAGGCTCGGTGAGCAGGAAGGCGCTGATCTTGTCCCGGGCGACGAGCGGCAGCCACTTGCGCTTCTGCTCCTCGGTGCCGAACAGCCGCAGGGGCTCGGCCACGCCGATCGACTGGTGCGCGCTGAGCAGCGCCGACAGCGACGCGTGCCACGTACCGGCCAGCGCCAGCGCGCGGTTGTAGTACACCTGCGAAAGCCCCAGGCCGCCGTACTCCTCGGCCACCTTCATGCCAAGGGCCCCGAGGCGCTTGAGGCCATCGACGACATGGTCGGGGATCTTCGCGTCGCGCTCGATCTCGAGCGGATCGACGTCGTTGCGCAGGAACTCCTCCAGCTGGGCGAGGAACCGCTCACCCTTCTCGACGGCCTCGGGATCGAGACGTGGCTGGGGGTGGATCAGGTCGATCCGGAAGTTGCCCAGGAACAGCTCCTTCCCGAAGCTCGGAAGCTTCCACTCGGACTCCCGCGCGGCCTCGGCGACCTCACGCGCTTGCCTCTCTGAGACGGTGCTGGACACGGACATTTCTCCTCAGGGACGTTTTCGGGGAATATTGAAGCTACCCATCTGAGGAGGTTTACGTTGAAGCTGAGCGCCCGGAACCAGTTGAAAGGCACCGTCAAGAGCATCAACAAGGGCGAGGCGATCGCCAACGTCGCGCTCGATGTGGCGGGCCAGCGGCTCGTCGCCTCGATCACGGTCGAGGCGGTGGACGACCTCGGGCTCCGGGAGGGCAGCGAGGTCACAGCCATCGTCAAGGCCTCCGACGTGATCATCGCTACCGACTAAGACGCGGCCGTCGGCGGGTAGGTCCGCCAGCCCTCGCCCAGCTTCAGTTCGCTTCTCCTGTTGCCGATAACGCGGCAAAACGGAGTGTTGGAGGGCGTGGGATGACTCAGGTACAGATGAGCAGGTCCGCCAAGCCGGCGGAGAAGACGGGTGCGGGGACGAAGGCTCTCTACGGGCTCCTCGGCCTGATGCTGCTCGGCTACGCCGTCTCGCTTGTCGTGCGCGCCAACGGCGCCAACACGACCTGGCTCGACGGGTGGGGTGTTTCGGCCTTCGAGCTGCTGGCCAGCGTGCTCGTGCTGGTCAGGGCCGCCGTCAGCCCGCGGGAGCGGCGCTTCTGCCTCGCGCTCGGCGCCGGCATGACCCTGTGGGCCCTCGGCGACTTCGCGATGACCTACGAGAGCATCCACAACGCCAACCCGCCCACCCCGGTCCTGGCCAACTACCTGTGGGCCGGCTTCTTCCCGGTGGCCTACATCGGCGTGATGCTCCTGATGCGACAGGAGGTCAGGAAGTTCACCGCGGCCAACTACCTCGACGGCGTCGTCGTCACCCTGACCTGCGCGGCAGCCTTCGCCGCATTCGCCTTCGGGACGATTCAGAAGGTGGCCGGCGACGACTCGGTGACCGTCGCGTGGAATCTGATCTATCCGGTCGGCGACATCCTCCTGCTGATCCTGACATTGGGCGCGGCGGCGCTCGTCCCGCCGGGACGCCGGACGCGCTGGTATCTGATGGCCGCCGCCAGCCTGTTCAACGCCATCGGCGACGTGTGCGCGCTGTTCGACAACGGGATCGGCGCCACCCACTTCGGTTACTTCTGGAACTCGGTGGCGTGGCCCGCCTCGCTGTTCCTCTTCTCGCTGTCGGTCTGGCTCCCGTCCCGCGCGCCCGAGGGCGAGCTCAAGGAGACCAACTCGGGCTTCGTCGTCCCCGGCGTGGCCGCCGGCCTGTCGCTGCTGATCATGTTCGTGGGGTCGCTCGACCACGTGAACCAGATCGCGCTCGGGCTGGCCACCGCCACCCTGGTCGCCGCCGGCGTCCGGTTCGGCCTGGCCCTCCTGCGCCTGCGGCAGCTGACCGACGAGCGCCACCGTGAGCTCGCCGACTCGGCCGAGCTCGAGCGGACCTCGCGCGAGGCACTCCAGAACGCCGTGCGCGACTACTCGGATTTCGCCGCCCGGGTCGCCGACGGAGATCTCCGCGCCACCGTCAGCACCGACGCCAGCCAGGACCTCCGCGGCCTATCCGAGAGCTTGAACAGCATGGTCAACGGTCTGGCCCAGATCTCGGGCCACATCCAGGTCGGCGTCCACGACATCGGCGACTCGACCGCGGACATCCTCGCCTCCGTCAGCCGCCACTCCGAGAGCGCGAGCCTCCAATCCGCCGCCATCAACCAGACCTCCTCGACCGTCAACGAGCTTCGCCTGGCAGCCGAGGACACCGCGCAACTGGCCAGCGAGGTGGCCGATCGCGCCAGCGATTCGCTCGAGGTGAGCAACGACGCGACCACCGCGGTGACGGCCATCGCCTCCGCCATGGAGGAGATTCGCGAGCGGGTTGACGCGATCGCGCGCGACATCGTCACGCTGTCCGAGCGCACCAAGCAGATCGGCGAGATCACCGCCACCGTCAACGGTCTCTCCGATCGATCGAAGCTGCTGGCGCTCAACGCGAGCATTGAAGCGGCCCGAGCCGGCGAGCACGGCAGGGGCTTCGCGGTCGTGGCCGAGGAGGTCACCAAGCTCGCCGAGCAGTCCAAGGCCGCCACGGCGCAGGTCGAGACGATCCTGAGCGACGTGCAAACGGCAACCGGCGCGGCCGTCCTGGCCAGTCAGGAGGGCACGAAGGTGGTCGAGCACGGGCTCGGGCTCACCGAGCACGCCCGCGAAGGCATCCGCAGCCTGTCGGACACGATCAAGGCCTCGTGCGACGCCGCCCAGCAGATCGCGGCCTCCGCCCACGAGCAGAGCATCGGCATCGAGCAGATCGCGGAGGCGATGAATCACGTCAACGACGGCACGACCCAGTTCGTCCAGGGCGCGCACCAATCGCAGATGGCCGCGGAGAAGCTGAACGAGCTGGCCGGCCAGCTGGCCGCGGTCACCGAGCGATACCGCGTCTGAGCCTTATCGCGGGTCGGTGACCATCGGCTCCGGCGACGCCGCGCTGCCGAGCTCGGTCAGCCGCAGACGGACCAGGCTGAAACCGCACCACGGTTGCGGGCACGC
>DATBYI010000441.1:0-3501 GCA_036513815.1 Solirubrobacteraceae bacterium | reverse complement strand
TGCCTAAGATGTGCCTCGAGCTGGGGCGGGGCGTGCGTGGAGCGATCGCGCATACGCAGCCGCGGCGGCTGGCGGCGCGGACGATCGCTGAGCGAATCGCGGACGAGCTGGGTGTCCCGTTGGGCGGGGCGGTCGGGTACGCGGTGCGTTTCAACGATCGCTCGAGTGCGCACACGCTGCTGCGGGTGATGACTGACGGGCTCCTGTTGGCCGAGATCGCCCGCGACCGCCTGCTGCGTCGTTACGACACGGTGATCGTCGACGAGGCGCATGAGCGGAGCCTGAACATCGACTTCCTGCTCGGTTATCTGAAGTCGATCCTCCCGAAGCGGCCTGACCTGAAAGTGATCATCACGAGCGCGACGATCGACGTCGAGCGCTTCTCTGAGCACTTTGACGGCGCGCCGGTCATCGAGGTGAGTGGACGGACCTATCCGGTCGAGGTCCGCTATCGACCGCTTGGGGAGGATGCCGACGAGATCGACGCGATCGGAGACGCGGTGCAGGAGCTGCAGACGGCCGGCCGTGGCGATGTGCTGGTGTTCCTCTCGGGTGAGCGCGAGATTCGCGACGCCGCCGACGCGCTGCGCGGGCGCCTGGGCGCCGAGGCTGAGATCCTGCCGTTGTTCGCCCGCCTGAGTAGCGGCGAGCAGCAGCGCGTGTTTCGGCCGGGAAACGGGAATCGCGTCGTGCTTGCGACCAACGTTGCCGAGACGTCGCTGACCGTCCCGGGCGTCCGCTCGGTCGTCGATGTCGGGACCGCGCGCGTCTCTCGCTACAGCGCGCGGTTGAAAGTCCAGCGGCTGCCGATCGAGCCGGTCTCGCAGGCGAGCGCGGATCAGAGGAAGGGCCGCTGCGGCCGGACCGCGGATGGCGTCTGCATTCGGCTCTACTCCGAGGAGGAGTTCGCCCAGCGCCCGCGCTTCACCGATCCTGAGATCCGCCGGACGAACCTTGGCTCGGTGATCCTTCAGATGGCCGCGCTGGGGCTCGGGGACATCGAGGCGTTTCCGTTTCTTGAGCCGCCCGACCGCCGCCAGATCGGCGACGGCGTGAACCTGTTGGTCGAGCTCGGTGCGCTGACCGCGGACCGGCGCCTGACCCCGCTGGGGCGCCGGCTGGCCCGGTTGCCGGTCGACCCCCGGATGGGCCGGATGGTGCTCGAGGCCGACCGCTTGGGCTGCGCCGAGGAGGTGGTCGTGATCGCTGCCGCGCTGTCGATTCAGGACCCGCGCGAGCGGCCGTTCGAGGAGCGGTCCCAGGCCGACGCCTCGCACGCCCGGTTCGCCGCCGAGGACTCCGACTTCCTCACCTATCTGAACCTCTGGCGCTACCTCGAGCGCCAAGCGGACGCGCTGTCGCGCAGCCAGTTCCGCAAGACGCTGAGGGGCGAGTACATCCACTATCTGCGCGTCCGCGAGTGGCAGGACCTCGTTGAGCGGCTGCGCGCGGCGGCCCGCGAAGTCGACGTTCATTTCCAACCTGGTCGAACGGCCGAGCGGCGCGATATCGGCGTCGCGCTGCTGAGCGGCCTCCTTTCTCACATCGGCCTGCGCGACAAGGGCCGTGGCGACTACACCGGCGCCCGCGGTGCACGTTTCGCGATCTTCCCGGGCAGCGGCCTGGCAAAGAAGTCGCCCGACTGGATCGTGGCCGCCGAGTTGCTCGAGACCTCGCGGCTGTGGGGGGTGACGGTGGCTCGCATTGACCGCCGCTGGATCGAGCCGCTGGCGGGCGACCTCGTGCGCAGCGAGATCTCCGAGCCACGTTGGGACGAGCGCCGCGCTGGCGTCGTCGCGACCGAGCGGGTGACGCTTTACGGTCTGCCGATCGTCACCGGCCGCCGCGTCGACTACGGTCGCGTCGACCCCGCGTTGTCACGTGAGCTGTTCATCCGCCGCGCGCTGGTCGACGGTGAGTGGGACGCGGGCCACGAGTTCCTCGCCGAGAACCGGCGCCGCGTGGCCGAGGTCGAGGCGCTCGAGGAGCGCTCGCGTCAGCGCGGCCTGCTTGCCTCCGATGAGGTGCTTCACGACTTCTTCGCGGCTCGCATCCCCGAGGACGTCGTTTCCGGCCGCCACTTCGACCGCTGGTGGCGCGACGCCCGCCGCGAGGACCCCGACCGCCTCACGTATCCGCGCGCCCTCTTGCGGGCGGGCGCAGCGGATGACGAGGGCCGACCATCGACGTGGAAGCAGGGCGACCTCGAGCTACAGCTCACCTATCGTTTCGAGCCGGGCGCGCCCGACGACGGCGTGACCGTCCACGTCCCGCTCGTGGTGCTCGGCACGCTGCGCGATGTCGGCTTCGATTGGCTCGTGCCGGCGCTGCGCGAGGAGCTCGTGACGACGCTGATCCGCGGGTTTCCAAAGGAGCAACGGCGGCTGCTCGTCCCGGCGCCGGAGGTGGCGAAGTTGGTCGTCGAGGCCCTGCGCCCACGCGAAGGCCGGATCGTCGACCAGGTCGCCGAGCAGCTGGGGCGCCTGCGCGGCGTGCGCGTGACGGGCGAGGACATCGACACGACCAAGCTGCCGCCCCATCTGCGCCTGACCTTCAGCGTTGAGGACGAGCGCGGCGCGGTCCTCGCCCGCGGCGACGACCTCGACGAGGTGCGCGACCAGCTGCGACCGCGGCTGCGCGCCGAGCTGACCGCGGCGACGGCCGGCCTCGAGCGGACGGGTCTGACCGACTGGCCGGGGGAAGACACGCTGCCGGAGGTCGTGACGCTGCCCGGCACCGGTGGCGCCGTGCGCGGCTATCCGGCGCTTGTCGACGAGGGCGGGACCGCGGGCGTGCGCGTAATGGAGACGCCCGCGGCGGCCGCCAGCTCCATGCGGGCCGGCACGGTGCGGCTCCTCGCGCTGACGGTCTCGACACGCGCCCGCTCCGCGGCCGACCGGCTCGAGAACGCCGCCAAGCTGACGCTCGCCGCGTCGTGCGACCTCGACGCGCTGCTCGGGGACGTGACCCGCGCGGCCGTCGCCGCCCTGCTCGACGAGGCCGGCGGCCCGGTGCGCGACGACGCCGGCTGGGCCCGGCTGCGGTCTCGCGTTGTGAACGAGATCGATCCCACGGTTCACCGGGCCCTGGTCGCCACCGTCGATGCCCTCGCCGCGGCCGCGGAGGCGCGGCAAGCGCTCGCAGGGCCGCCCAGCGCTGCGCTGCGCCCAGCCCGGCTCGACGTCGCCGCGCAAATCGGCCGGCTCACCCACGAGGGGTTCGTCTCCGCATCAGGACTCGAACGGCTGCCGGACCTCGCGCGGTACCTGCGGGCGGCGACGTACCGGATACGGCGGATCGCCGACAACGTCTCGCTCGACCGCGAGCGCATGGCTACGATCCACCAGCTCGAGGCCGAGGTATGGGCGGCGCCTCCCGGCCCGGCTCGCGAGAAGGCACGCTGGCTGCTCGAGGAGCTGCGCGTGTCGTACTTCGCCCAACCGCTGGGCGTCCGCGGCCCAGTGTCCGCGAAGCGGGTCAGAACAACCCTCAAGCAATCGG
>DATBYI010000440.1:0-4923 GCA_036513815.1 Solirubrobacteraceae bacterium | reverse complement strand
GTCCTCGCCCGTCGATGAGGTTCGGCCTGGTGATTCCCGTGGGCGCGGTCGGATCGCTGACCGATCCGGCCGCCGCCGTGCTCGAGGCCGAAGCGGCCGGATTCGACCTCGCGTTGCTCACGGGCGACGCCGGAGAGCCGGCCCAGGCCCTGACCGCCGCCTCATTCGTGGCGGATCGAACGCACGCGCTCCGGATCGTGGCGAGCGCTCCGGTCGGTGGGCATCCAATCCACATCGCCGAGCAGGCCGCCGTGGCCGACAACGCGCTCTCCGGGAGACTGGTACTCGTGCTCACGGCCGAGCCCGGTGAGCACGGTGAGCGCAATGAGCGATCGCCGCTCGGTGAGACCGTGGAGGTCGTCCTGGCCGCGTTCGCGCCGCGCCCGTTCACCCACGACGGAACGCGGTGGACGGTTCCCGGGCGGATCGCCGGCAACGTCAGCGACGCGAGGATCAGCATCACACCGAAGCCGGCACAACTCGAATTACCCGTCTGGGTGAGTGGCGCGGACGCCTCGGCGGTGAGCGCCGAGTTCGGTGTGAGCTACCTCGCCAGTGACGACGACGGTCCGGACCAGGCCGAGGAGGCGTGGACGACGATCGAGCGTGGGTTGCGTCGTTCGGCCGCACGGTTGCGCCGGCCTGCCATCAGGGCACTCGACTGCACGCCCAGTGGCGAGTTCGATGACACGGCCGTGACGGCCCGACTGACCGAGGAAGCCGCCCGGTGGGGTCTCGACGTCGTGCTGTTCGCACTCCCAGAGCGGCTCGAAGCTCCGGCACGCCGGCGGGCAATCGGGCGGCTCGCCTCGGTGGTCAGGCCGCACCTACAGATGGATCGGGTGCCCGAACACGTCGAGGCCTACTGGCGGCGCTCGCGCTCCTAGAAAGACCGGGGCAGGCCGAAGCTCTCGGCCAGGAAGTTCCGGCCCATCTCGTTGTTGATCGGCGCCACGCGGTACAGCCGCATGTCGCGCCAGTAGCGCTGCATGTCGTACTCGAGCGCGTAGCCGTATCCGCCCAGAACCTGCATCCCGCGATCTGCTCCGGAGAAGCACTGCTCGGAGGCGACGAGCTTCGCCATCGTCGATTCGATCCCGCACGGGCGGCCGAGCGCTTGCAGCCAGGCCGCACGGTAGGTGAGCAGACGCGAGATCTCCAGTCCCGCATATGTGTCGGCGATCATGTGCTGGACGGCCTGGAACTGGCCAAGAGGCTTACCGAACACGATTCGCTCCTTGGCGTAGGCGACCATGTCCTCGAGCACACCGGCGAGGGCGCCGGTGCAGTTGGCGCCGTTCATGATGCGCTCACTGTTCAGCGTGTGGGCAAGCACGCGCCAGCCCCGGTTGACTTCGCCCAGGACGTCCTCGTCCGAGACGAACACGTCGTCGAGGGCTACCTCACAGCTGCCGAGCGAGCGCATCCCGAGCTTCGGGATCGGCGTGGCCGTCACACCCTTGGCTTTCGCGTCACACAGAAACACGGTGATGCCCTCTGATGAGCGCGACACGTCGGTGTCGGTCCGGGCGACCAGGAACAGCCGATCAGCCACGTGGGCGAGCGTCGACCACATCTTGGTTCCGTTGATCACCCAGCCACCGTCGACTGGGCGCGCGATGGTCTTCATCGCACCAAGGGCATCCGTTCCGCCGCCCGGTTCGGTCATCGAGATCGCGCACATCAGGTTGCCGGCCGCGATCTCGGGCAGGAAGCGCTGCTTCTGTTCCTCGGTGCCGGCCGTGGCGATCGTCTTGCCCTCGAACAGGGTGATGCCGAGCAGCCAGTAGAGACCGGCCATCGTCCGGGAGAGCTCCTCGTCGAGGATCACCTGCTCGATGATCGTGCCGCCCTGCCCGCCGTATTCCTCGGGGATGCCGATGCCGGTCAGCCCGGCCTGGGTGATCTTCTTCCACAGGTCCCATGGAAACGACTCCCTGGCCTCTACCTCGCGGCAGTAGCTCTTGGGCAGCTCGTTCTCCACGAACTCGCGCATCGTGCGCTGGAACAGTCGCTGTTCGTCGGTCAGCTCAAAGCTCAGGCCGACATCGGTGCTGGTCTCGGTCATTGGTTACCCGCCCGTGCTCCTCGCGAGGCGAACCTTACCAAACAGTTGGTTGTTCATCGGGCGGCCTGGGCGCCGGTCCCCATGGCTCCCCGCAGGGCGCGCTCGAACCGCGCGTAATGGCGTGTGACGATGTCCGAGGCGGACCGAGGATCGCGGCGCTCGAGCGCGTCGACGAGCCCGCGGTGGTCGCGACCGAACGCCGCGTCGAGCTCGGTGGCGGTGTGGGGCCGGAATGTGCGCATCATGATCGCCGCGAGTGAGAGGCGGCGAAAGGCCTGGACGAGCGATGGCGAGCCGGCCAGGCCCACGACCGCCTCGTGAAACGCGCAGTAGGAACCGACCGATCCGTCGACGTCGTTGAAATTGCCGACGTCGACGTATTCCAGGGTCGCCTGCATCAGCCTCCGCAGCTCATCGATCGACTGAGCGCTCGCACCTTCGGGGGCGGCGTGGACCGAACCGAGCTCGATCGCGCAGCATCCGCGCACCGCATCCTTGGCCACCGACCAGCTCAGCCCCGAGCTGAGATATCCGCCGGTCTCCGTCCGTCTGACCAATCCGGCCCGGACGAGCCTCGACAGTAGCTCGTCGCCGGTGAGCTCGAGGCGGCCGAACTCACCGCGGTAGTAGGCGAGGGGTGAACCCTTCGATGCGGTGGCGGTGAGCACCTCGCCGAACAAGACGACGTGCGTACCGGCCGTGACGCTGTTGGTCACCTCGCACTCGAGTTGGGCGAGCGCCTCGCCGATCAGCGGTTGCCCGAGCCGACCCTCGACGCCGGCCACCGACGTGAACTTGTCGGGCGCTTTCGTGGCGAAGCGCTGCGCCAGGGGTCCCTGGTCCTCGGAAAGGATGTTGACGGCGAAGCGTCCCGTCTGCGCGACAGCGCGCCCGGTCGTCGAGCTGCGGTTCATGCACACGAGCAGCATGGGCGGCTCGAGCGTCAGCGAGGAGACCGCGCTCGCGGTCGTCCCGAACCACCGTCCGTCGTGGCGCGTGGTGATGATCGTGACGCCACTGATGAAGTGACCGATGACGGCTCGAAACTCGTCGGCGTCGAGCCGAGCCTTCCCTGGTATCGCGGCGGGGAGGGCCTGGTGGTTAGACGCGGGCGACGAACAGCTGGTCAATGCTCGACCCGATCTCGTCCGGCGTCCCGCTCAAGATGATCTCGCCGCGCCGCAGGCCGTAGACGCGATCGGCGTACTTGAGCGCCTGATGCACGTGCTGTTCGACCATCAGCACGCCCACGCCCGTCGCGGCGGCCGCGCTGCGTACCGCGTCGAGCAGGCGCACCACAACCTTCGGGGCCAGGCCGAGCGACAGCTCGTCGGCCAGCAGCAGCTTCGGCTTGCGGACGATCGCCCGGGCCAGGGTCAGCATCTGCTGCTCGCCTCCGGACAGAAGCCCCGCGGTGCGCCGCATGAGCGGCCCGAGTTCTGGGAACAGCTCGACCGCGCTCGCCGTGTCGCAACCCGCCACCCGCAGGTTGTCGGCGGCGGACAGTCGCATGAATACCGAGCGCTCCTCGGTGACGAACGAGAGACCGTTACGCGCGCGCACGTGGAGGGGACCGGTCTCCTCGTGTCCGTCGAACCAAACCGTGCCGCCCAGCGGCTTGAGCCGGCCCGAGATCGTCATCAGCGTCGTGGTCTTGCCGGCCCCGTTCGAGCCGAGGATGGCGACCACCTCGCCCGGGTTCACCTCGAGGTTCATGTCCCGAACGACGGGCTGTCCCTGGTAGCCGGCGGCCAGGTTCTCCGTCTTGAGCAGCGTGGTCATGCCATGCCTCCCTGCAGGACCGTACCTTCAGCGGTGGCGTCGAGGACCGATACGGGCTCGCCGAGGTACGCGGCGATGACCTGGTCGTTCCCGCGCACCACCTCGGGGGTTCCCGACGCGATCACGTTGCCGAAGTTGAGTACGACGATTCGGTCGCAGACGCTCATCACGAGGTCGACGTCGTGCTCGATTAACAAGATGCCCATGCCCCACTGCTTGGCCAGCTGGGATATGAGGGCGCCGAGCTCGCGCGCCTCGTGCATGCCGAGCCCGGCGGCCGGCTCGTCCAGCAGCAGGATGCTCGGCTCGAGCGACACGGCTCGGGCGATCCCCGTGAGCCGACGCTGGGCGTAGGAAAGGTCCGCGGGCAGCCGATCCAGGTCGCCCGCGAGGCCGAACTGCTCGATCGCGGCCGTGGCCGTTGGCGTCAGCGGCTTGACCGCGGGTCGCACGAGTGTTTTCAGGCTGTCGGTCCACCGGCGCGATCGGCTCTCGCTGGCCGCCTGGATGTTCTCGCCCACCGACACGTCCTCGAACAGCTCGAGCGATTGCCACGAGCGGGCGACGCCTCGGTGGACGCGGGTGTGGGCGGAGGTGCGCGTGATGCTCTGACCATCGACCTCGATCTCGCCCCCAGACTTGACGAACCCGGTGATCGCATCGATCACGGTCGTCTTGCCGGCGCCGTTGGGTCCGATCAAACCGACGATCTCGCCGGGGTTGACCTCGAGTGACGCGCCGTTCACCGCGACGACGCCGCCGAACCGAACGGTCAGATCGCGAACCTCGAGCCGCTTCGGGGTCACCTTCTGCTGGGCGCCCGCCGACGCGAGTGTCACCTTCGTTCGGATCGGAGCAAGGAAGCGCCGGACCGGACGCTTGGCCAGCAGCGCTCTCACCCAATGGCGTCCGCCCCACACGCGCTCGAAGCCCTCGCGCGTAGCGGTCACGATGCCGTCGGGGTTCAGTATCACCGTGACCAGCAGCGCGACGCCGCCGATCAGCAGGAGGTAGTTGTTGACCCAACTAAACACCCCGTTCAGCAGTGAACCGATGCCTCCGTCGGCCAGGAT
>DATBYI010000439.1:0-11258 GCA_036513815.1 Solirubrobacteraceae bacterium | reverse complement strand
GCTGGCAGCCGTGGCCATCGGGCGCAGTGTGGCGGCGGCGCGGGCGCGTGAGACTCAGCGCCGCCGGGTGAGCGACATCGCGGCGATCGACCGGGCGAAGACGGCGCTGTTCAGCAACGCGTCGCATGAGCTGCGCACGCCGCTCACGCTGATCCTCGGCAACCTCGAGGAGTTGCTCGACGAGGAGCAACTGCCGAGCCGCTCCCGCGAAAAGATCCAGGTCGCGCACCGGAGCGCCCTGCGCATGCTGAAGCTGGTCGGCGCGCTGCTCGACTTCTCGCGCCTCGAAGCGGGCGAGAGCATCGGCACGCTTCAGGACACCGACCTCGCCCGGCTGACGGCCGAGATCGCCGCCATGTTCCGCTCCACGGTCGAGCGGGCCGGCCTGCGGCTGATCGTCGACTGCCCACCGCTGCCCGCGCCGGTGCGCGTGGACCCGGAGGCGTGGGAGCGCATCGTGTCGAATCTGATCTCGAACGCCCTGAAGTTCACGCCCAAGGGCGTTATCCACGTGCGCACCCGCCCGGAGAACGGACAGCTGTGCCTGACCGTGGAAGACACGGGCATCGGCATCGCCCCGGAGGATCTCGACGACATCTTCTCGCGCTTCTACCGATCGCCGGACCCCCGTGCCCGCGCCCAAGAAGGAGCCGGAATCGGCCTCGCCCTGGTGCGCCAGCTGGCGCTTGTCCACGGAGGCTCGATCGAGGCCCGGAGCCGGTTGGGCGAGGGAACTCGCATGATCGTCCGGGTCCCGCTGGCCAACAGGCAAAACCCGACCGGCTCCGCCAACGAGCAGCCGGCGCTGAGTCCGGGCGCTCGGTCGTCGGCCTCGCTGTTCGTGGCCGAGGCCGAAGGCTGGCTCGTCGGCGCTGCGTCCAGACCCGACGTGAGGCGCCGGCCGACCCAGTACGGGGTCGAACCCGGGCCGAGCGAGGGCGTGGACATCTCACACCGCCCGCGCGTGCTCGTGGCCGAGGACAACCCCGACATGCGCGAGTATCTGCGCCGGCTGCTCGCGCCCCACTTCTCGGTCACGCTGGCGCCAGACGGCGCCACGGCGCGTGAGCTTGCGTTGCGCCACCCGCCCAGCTTGGTGATCAGCGACGTGATGATGCCGGGCCTGGACGGCTTCGGCTTGATCCGCGAGCTTCGCCGCGACGGGCGCACCCGCGATGTCCCGGTCATCCTGCTCTCGGCGCGAGCCGATCCGGACAGCACGCTGCACGCGCTCGCGCTCGGCGCCGACGACTACATCATCAAGCCGTTTGGCGCCCCCGAGCTCCTCGCCCGCGCCCGCGCCACGCTCCAGAACACGCGCGCTCGCATCGACGCTGCTGCGGCCCGTGGACAGATCCGGGAGCGGGAGCGCCACGAGGGCGAGCTGCGGACCCTGCTCACGGACCTCCGGGCCGCACAGCGTCGCGTTGCCGCGGCCGGTGACGCCGAACGCCGTCGGGTGGAGCGTGACCTGCACGACGGCGCGCAGCAGCGGCTGATGGCGATTCGCCTGGAGCTCGGGCTCGTGCAGGAGCTCCTGGACGACGATCCACACGCGGCGCGCCAAAGATTGGACGACCTCCACGAGGAGCTCGATGCCGCCGTCGAGCAGCTGCGTGAGCTGGCGCACGGTCTGTACCCGCCCTTGCTGGCCAGCGACGGCTTGTACGCGGCGCTCCTGTCGGTGGCGCGTCACTCGGCGATCCCGCTCACGGTAGAAGGGGAGGAGTTGACCCGCGCGCCGCGGTCGATCGAGAGCGCGGCCTACTTCTGCTGCCTCGAGGCGCTGCAGAATGCGACCAAGCACGCGGGCCCGGGCGCGAACGTGTCGATCCACCTCAGCATGGCCGACGAGGCGCTCCAGTTCCGCGTCTGCGACGACGGAGCCGGGTTCGAACCGGATGCGGTTCGCCCAGGCTCAGGGCTGATCAATCTGCGAGATCGAATCGATGCGCTCGGTGGTCGGGTCGAGGTGACCTCGGCGCCGGGGCAGGGAACCACGGTCGAGGGCCGGATTCCGCTGCTCTGAGGGCTCACCCACCACAGTCTCGGTGGCGAGTCGATTACTATCGCCCGAGCCCAATGGCCGACGCCGCATACGAACAGCTCACCGTCGAGCATTTCGACGAAGGCGACCGCCGTGTCGTCGTGCTCGCCGGCGAGCTCGACGTCGCGACGGCGGATATCGCCGAGCAGGCGCTCGAGCACGGGCTTGACGTGCTCGATCTATCGCGACTCGAGTTCATGGACTCGGCCGGAGTCAGGATCCTGCTTGGAATCTGCCGGGAGCGACAAGACCCGCTGGTCGTCCGCGGAGTCACCCGGCCCGTCCGTCGAATCCTCGAGCTGACCGGCGTGTGCAACATGCTCGTGTTCGAGGATTCAGCGACCGATCGGCTAGGCTCTTCCCGACGGCGCTGATTGATCGGCGCCGTTTGATCGCGTTCACGCGCCGAGGGGGGTAGATGGCTACGGAGCAGGAGACGACGGGCACGCTGCTCGTTTCGCGACGCGCCGAACTGCTGGAAGCCTGGTTGCGCGCGCAGCTATCGGCGTCGACGCTTCGACCGGAACTTCTTTCCGAGGGGGAACTGCGCTCGGAGTCCGAGCGGCTGCTTGTCGCGCTCGGCGAGGCGTGGACGAAGGATCCGGGCGCCGACACCTCAGGTGTCGCTTGGGAGCGCGTGCGTGGTCAACTCGACGAGCTGTCGCGATCGCGTGTCGCGGACGGCTATTCGCCGAGTGAGACCGCGACGTTCGTTCTCTCCCTCAAGCAGCCCGTGTTTGACGTCCTTCGGGAGGTGAGCTCGGGCGACGAGCTCGTGGATCGCCTGTGGGAGGTATCGACGGTCGTCGATCGCCTCGGCCTGCTGACCATCGAGTCCTTTCAGCGCACCCGGGAGGACGTCATCAGGCGCCAGCAGGAGGAGCTGCTCGAGCTCTCGACGCCGGTGATAAAGCTCTGGGAGGGAGCGGTCGCCGTTCCGTTGATCGGAACACTGGACAGCGCGCGCACGCAGGTGGTCATGGAGAACCTGCTCGAGCGGATAGTTCAGACCGACGCGACGATCGCGATCGTCGACATCACGGGCGTGCCGACGGTAGACACGCTGGTAGCTCAGCACCTGCTCAAGACCGTCGCTGCGGCTCGCCTGATGGGCGCCGAGTGCATCATCAGCGGAATCCGGCCCCAGATCGCGCAGACGATCGTTCACCTCGGCCTCGATCTGAGCGAGGTGACGACGAAGGCGACACTCGCGGATGCGTTTCTCGTGGCGCTCGATCGCCTGGGCCAGCGGGTCGTCAGCGCGACCCCAGTCGAGTAGCCGTGTCCGGCACGTCAGGCCAGATCCCCATCCTCAAGATGGGTGATGTGCTGCTCGTCACCATCCAGGTTGACATGAACGACGCCGTCGCGATCGCCCTCCAGGACGATCTCACCAAACGCATCGTCGAGACGGGCGCGCGCGGCGTGCTGATCGACATCTCGGCGCTTGAGATCGTCGACTCGTTCATCGGCCGGATGCTGGTCGATACCGCCGCGGCCTCGCGGCTGCTCGACGCCGAGACCGTCGTGGTGGGGATGCAGCCGGCGGTGGCCATCACGCTGGTGGAGCTGGGATTGACGCTCGACGGCGTCCGAACGGCTCTGTCGGTGGAGCGGGGCATGACGTTCCTGGGGCGAAGGTCGACCGGTGGTGGATGAACAGGGGCCGCCCGAGACGCTTGAAGTCCGGTCGGATGACGACATCGTCCGGGCCCGCCGGTTAGCGCGCGAACGGGCGGTCACGGCTGGGTTGCGACTGGTCGACCAGACCAAGCTGATCACCGCGGTCAGCGAGCTGGCCCGCAACATGACGCGCTATGCCGGCGGCGGCACAGTCACGCTGTCAACGCTCGCCGACGGGCGCCGGCGTGGCGTGCGGGCGACTTTCAGCGACGAAGGTCCGGGCATCGCCGATATCGAGCAGGCGATGATCAACGGCTACACGACCGGAACCGGGCTGGGGCTTGGACTCGGCGGCGCCAAGCGCCTCGTGCACGAGTTCGACCTCGACACCGAGCCGGGCCGGGGTACGAGGGTGACGGTGATCATGTGGGGTTGACGGCGCCGGTTCGCATCCGCGTGGACGAGTCGAGCGGGGTGGCGCCGGTCAGGCGCGCCGTCGCCCGTCTCGCCTCACGACTGGCGTTCTCCGAAGAGGACGCGGGACGAGCGGCGCTGGTGGCGACCGAGCTCGCGACCAATCTCGTGCGGCACACCGACGGCGGCGAAGTAGTGCTCCGGGCGAATGGAGAAGCTCTCGACATCGTGGCCTGGGATCGTGGTCCGGGGATCCGTGACATCGAGCGAAGCCTGGTCGACGGGTTCTCGACGGCGGGTGGCTCGGGAACGGGCCTCGGGGCCGTACGTCGCCTGTCTGATCGGTTCGATGTGAACTCGGCGACGCCGGGCGGCACGGTCGTTACGGCGGCCGTGGGCGGCGGCTCGTCGGTGCCGTCCGCCGACGGACTCGCCCTGGCCGTGGCACCGGAAACAGTCAGCGGCGACGCGTGGACGTTCTGCGTGGACGGGACCGGGACGAGCGTGTTGCTGGCCGACGGCCTCGGGCACGGACCGGACGCTGCCCAGGCATCCGAGCGGGCTACCGCCGCGCTCAGGCCCGGGGAGCGAGTGGAGGCGACGCTCGAGCGCGTGCACGAGGCGCTGCGCCCGACGCGGGGCGCGGCCGTCGCGGTCGCGCGCGTCGATGAGGCTCGCGGGGTCCTCCAGTTTGTCGGGGTCGGGAACATCTCCGCCGTCCTGTGCGGGCGGGGCTCCAGCAAGTCCCTGACCTCGCTGAGCGGAACGGCAGGGCGGCAGGTGCGGACGATCAGATCGTTCCAGTACGAGCTACCCGATTCGGGGTTGCTGGTGATGCACTCGGATGGCTGCCGCACCGGTTGGGACCTCGAGGCCGATCCGGCCCTGCGGCGCAAGAGCCCCCTGCTGATCGCCTCGACGCTGATTCGGGACTGGGAGCGAGGCAGAGACGATGTCAGCGTCGTCGTTCTGACGTTGCCGCCAAGGCCGGGATGAGATGACTGAAACTCGCCACATGCTCGCGTCGGTCGACCTCCATTTCGAGGACGGCGTCGTGCTGGCGCGACAGCGCGCTCGGGAGGTGGCGTCGCTGCTCAGTTTCGACCATGGTTCGCAGACCCGGATCGCCACCGCCGTATCCGAGTTGGCGCGCAACGCTCACCGTTACGCGGGCGGTGGGCGGGTCACGTTCGGGATCGAAGACGGGAGCCTGTCCATCGAGGTGGTTGATCACGGCGCCGGGATAGCGGATATCGAGGCCGTGCTGTCGGGCCACTACCAGTCGAGCACTGGAATGGGTCAGGGCCTGATCGGCGTGAGGCGGCTGATGGATAGCTTCGAGATCGTCACCGGCGCGGGAGGGACCGTGGCGAGGACGGCCAAGCGCCTGCCCACTGGCATCGATCCCAGTGAGGCCGATGTTCGCCAGCTGCGGGCCGACCTGGCTCGCCAATCCTCGCGTTCTGCCTATGACGAGGTTCAGGAGCAGAATCAGGAGCTTCTGCAGGCGCTCGGGGAGCTTCGAAGCCGGCAGGACGAGCTCCTTCACCTGAACCTGGAGCTCGACGACACCAACAGCGGCGTGGTCGCGCTGTACGCGGAGCTCGACGAGCGCGCCGAGCAGCTCAGGGATGCCGACGGCAAGAAGAGCCGTTTCCTGGCCGACATGAGTCACGAGCTGCGCACGCCGCTGAACTCGATCATTGCGCTGGCCGATCTGCTGTCGGGCGGAGTCGATCCTCTGAGCTCAGAACAGCGAACTCAGGTCGAGTTCATCCGCCGCATGGCGCAGGATCAGCTCCAACTGGTCGGGGAGCTCCTCGACCTGGCGAAGATCGAGGCCGGCCGCGTGGATCTGGATCTTCGCCCGCTCTCGGTCCACGAGCTGTTCGCCGCCCTGCGCATCCAATTGCGCCCCCTCGTCGCCGGCTCGGACGTCGCGCTGCGCTTCTCCTGCGAACCGGGGCTTCCTCCGCTCGTCACGGATGAGCGCAAGCTCATTCAGATCCTGCGCAACCTCGTCAGCAATGCCGTCAAGTACACGACCGACGGAGAGGTGCTGGTCAGCGCGTCCGCCGTCGAGGGTCGGCTCGAGCTGGCCATCGACGACACCGGAGTCGGAATCGCGGAGGCCGACCTTGAGCGCATTTTCGATGAGTTCGTTCAGGTCGCCGGCGAGCACCAACTCAAGGCGCCGGGAACCGGGCTCGGCCTGCCTCTCACCCGTAAGCTCGCCGAGGTCCTCGGAGGCGGGGTAACGGCACACAGCAGGCTCGGCCAAGGATCGCGCTTCGTGGTAGTGCTGCCCTGGACACCGCCCGCTCCCGGCGCCGATGCGCCCGTCCCACCCAGCTCGGCGACGCCGGTTTCGCACCCGACCGTCGATCTCGTGCTGGTCGCGGATGACGATCCCGCCGCGCGCTACGTGGTGCGCCGCCAGCTCGAAGGGGCGGTGCGGGAGATCGTCGAGGCAGACTGCGGCGCTGCGGCGCTCGAGTTCCTCTCCAGTCGGCAGCCGACCGCTCTAGTGCTCGACCTGTCGATGCCCGACCTGGACGGGTTGGAGGTGCTCGAGCGCGTGCGTTCGATCGCCGGCCTCGAGCGTCTTGCGGTCGTCGTGCACACCTCCAAGGAGCTCGAGCCCCACGAGCAGGCGCGGATCGAGCGAGACCACGCCGTCGTGATTCAGAAGGGAGACGCCTCGTCCACCGGACTGCTGGCGGCACTGCTCGAAGCCGCGAGAGTGGGCGTGGATGCCTGACCCGGTCGAGATCCTGCTCGCCGACGATTCGGAGGTGGGCCGGTACGTGATCGCGACCATGCTTCGCCGCGCCGGCTTTGTCGTGCGCGAGGTGCCTGACGGTCTCGAGGCGGTGCGAGAGGCGACCTCACGGCCGCCTGACCTCGTGATCCTCGACGTCAAGATGCCCGGACTGGACGGCCTCGAGGCATGCCGTCGGCTGAAGGCGGACCCGGGCACGAGCTTCGTGCCCGTACTCCTCCTGTCCGCGACCTTCCTCGAATCGGCAGACCAGGTCGAGGGTTTGGAAACCGGCGCCGACGCATACCTCACCCAGCCGGTGGAGTCGCCGGTACTGGTCGCGAGCGTCAACTCGCTCCTCCGAGCGCGGGTCGCCGAGCGGAACGAGCGCCGGATCGCCACCGAGTGGCAGGTGACCTTCGATGCGATCGGCGACGCGGTCGCGCTGGTCGATCCCGACGGCGTGGTCCGGCGGTGTAACCGCGCGTTCGCCGGTCTGGCGGGCGTGACCCCCGAGACGGCAGCCGGTCAGAGGTTGGGGCAGTTGCTCCCGCCGCTCTCCGCGACGGCGATCCTCCCGGACCCGGGCGATCGCATCTTCGAGGTCGGAGACCGCGTTCTGCGCCTGCACGTCGATGAGCTGCCGGATGCCGAGTCGGCCGCCCACGTCGTCGTCAGCCTGCGCGACATAACCGCGGAGGCCGAGCTCGCTAACGAACGCGAACGTGTCTTTCGCCGCGAGCAGCTGATCTCGAGCACACTCCAGCAGGCCCTCGTGCAGCCGCGTCTGCCGACCATTCCGGGGCTGTGGCTGAGCGCCAGGTATGCCCTGGGCGAAACCGACGTCGCCGTCGGTGGAGACTGGTTCGACGCGATCCGAACTCCCGATGGGGTCTGGCTCGCGATCGGAGACATCGCCGGACACGGCGTAGCGGCCGCGGCGAAGGCGGTGCAGCTCAGACACAACCTCCGTCTTCTGGCCGAGGAGGGATACGGGCCGGCGGAGGCGATGTCCCGCCTCGGCGAGCTTATGACGCGCGGTGAATTGATCGAAACGGCGAGCGTGACGATCGCCGCCGTCGACGCCTCGCTTACGGCGGCGCTGATGGTCTGCGCGGGACATCCTCCGGCCATTCTGATCGGCGCTGACGGGCGTGCCCGAGTCCTCGACGAGCCCCACGGTCCGCTCCTCGGTTACCCCGGCGGGCGGCACCAGGCTGTGACCGTGCCAATCGCGGAAGGGGACACCTTGGTCCTCTATACGGACGGCCTCGTCGAGCGGCGGCGAGAGTCGATCGACGTTGGCATCGCGCGGCTAGCGAAGGTGCTGAGCGAATGCAGCGGGACGGACGTGGTAGACCGGACGTTCGCCGCCCTTGTCCCCGACGCGCCCGCCGACGACGTCTCGATCCTCGCGGCCCATCGCCTGCCGTCTCGTGGGCGGGCTGAGTCGGACTCCGGGTCCACACAATCCGCCGTCGATGCGAGCATGTCGGAATGGCCGTCCTGAGATGGGCGCGGACGTCCACCTGAACCTTCCGTGCCACGCGAGCTCCGTGCGCGAGGCACGCCTGGCCGTGGCCGCCCTGGCCCGCCGCGCCGGCATGCCTGACGAGCGAATCGAGGACCTCCGGCTCGCGGTCTCCGAGGCGGCGACCAACGCAATCCAGCACGGTGTCGACGGAAGCGGCGACGTGTCGGTCAACGCCAGCGTGGCTCAGGGCGAGTTGCGGGTCTGGATCACCGATAAAGGTGGTGGAATGCGTCCTCGCCCGGACAGCCCGGGGTTGGGCCTCGGGCTGCCGATCATCGCGTCCCTCACCGATCACCTCGAGATCGTCACCGACGACGAGGGCACGACGGTGGAAATGACGTTCGTGTGTGGGTGACGCGCTAGCTGCTGTGGGAGACTCGTGCCGTGTCGGGTCGGAGTAGCCCCGTGTTGTCGGTCGTGGCGGTGGCTGTGGTCAGCCTGCTGGCAATTGCAGTTGGAGCCGGCCCGCTCGTATCAGGCGCGCGGGGGGCCACGCGTCGAGCGTGCTCGACCTACCCTGCGCCCGGCACGGTGGCGCCGGCAGGAAGCTCGGTACCGACGGCCATCCTGCGCGGGTACGGCTTGTTCCGACGGGGCCAACGAGCCGGTGAGCGGCTCGCGCTGGGGAGGCTGAAGCAACCGCTGCCCGCGTCGGGAATCGTGACTTCGGGGATCCGGTTCCTCGGCCGAGCCGGCGATCGGGGGCTGCTGTACGCGATCCCGGCCGAGCACTTCCTTCCCCACCGGATAGCGCCCCTGCGCTGCCTGCCGGCAAGTCAGCGTCGGCAAGAGCGTGACCTGCTGCCGTCCCTCCGTCGCGACTACGCTCAGCCCGCGGTGTGCGTCGCCGAGGTCGGCGGAGGCGATTCCGTGGCGCGCCGCGTCGAGAGCTGTGCGCCTCTGTCCGCAGCCCCGGACGCGATGCTCGGAGCTAAGGCGACACCGCTGCTCGGGTTGGCCCCGGACGGGGTCGCCTCGGTCACCGCCCGGTTCCTGGCTGATCCCGCCCGGACGGTGAGCGTGCGTCACAACTTCTACGAGATCATCGCTCGATCGTTGGGGGCCACACCGTGCGGGGTGGAGTGGCTGGACACGTCGGGGAATGTCACGAGGTCGATAGCGGGGTGCAACTACCAGGTGGCCGAGCTCGGGCCGCTGGACAACTATCGAGTCGACGTGGTCCACGAGCTCATCTCGGTCCGGGCGGACGTGAAGACCCTGGCCGGGGCCATCAGCGCGGGAAATCTCGCCGAGGCTGAATCTGACTGGTTGGCTGCCCACTTGGAGTGGCTCGACATCGGCCAGGACGACGGTGCCTACGGCTGCTTCGGAGAGCTCGGGGACGAGATCGACGGAACGACGGCGGGTCTCGTAGGCGGTACGGCCAGCCCCGAGTTCACCGGCTTTCACAAGGTCGAATGGGATCTCTGGACGGACGGGAACCTGACTGCTGCGGCGGCTGACACCGCGGCCTTGCAGCAGCTCGTCAAGACGCTGATAGCGATCCCCATCGGAACGGAGATTCAGGGGACCGGGGCGGGCATCGCGAGCTGGGTTCTGCGCCCGCACGAGGTCCTCGAGGATGCCGTGCGGGACACGCTGAGCGGCGATGACGACTATGGGAGCGGGACGGGCCTCGCGTCGATCACAGCGGACGTGTCGGCCGTCAGCCAGATGCTCGGTCTCCTCGCCCCGGTCCTGGATCCGCTCGCGCCACACCTGATCGCGCACGCGAACGGACAGCTGAGCGCGGTCCTTACCGCCGTCGCACAGACCCAGGTCAATGGCACTTGGGTGGCGGTCAGCGATCTTCCGACGCTCGCTCGCGAGCGGGTCGATGCAGCCGTCGGCGAGGTTGTCGAGACGCTGGCGCCGATCCCGGATCTGCTCACAAGCACCGGCGACGTTGCGCCGTTGACCTAGCGCGGGGATGCACGAACGAGAGCGTCTGGAATGTTTTGGAGATGGCTATGAGCCTGGACCGGCGTGAGTTCTTGAGCCGCACCGGCGCGGCCGCGGTGGGCGTGGCGGGAGCGTTGGGCGTGCCGGGCATCGCGGAGGCCGACGCCAAGCGGGCCGGCAAGCATCCCGCAGCTGGTGGCACCGATCGGCTGCTGGCCGACGGCCCGCTGCAGACCGCCGTCGTCAGCGACCCGTCCGCGCGGCTGCCAGCGATCCCCTTCCACGGCCGCCATCAAGCCGGGATCACCAACGCACCGCCGCCCGCGGCCTGCTTCGCGGTCTTCAATGTCACCGCGGACACCCCCAGTGGCCTGATCGGCACGCTCCAGACGCTGACGGAGCGGGCCCGGTTCCTCACCCACGGCGGTGTGCCGTTTCAGCTCGGCACGGTCTCCCCGCCGTCTGACAGCGGCACGCTCGGCCCCGACATCCCACCCGACGGGCTGACGGTGACGGTCGGGCTCGGCGCGAGCCTGTTCGAGAACCCCGCCTTCGGTCTCGCCGACAAGAAGCCCATCCGCCTGACCGAGATGACGTCGTTCCCCAACGACAATCTGCAGCCCGACATCACCGGCGGCGACATTCTGCTCCAGATCTGCGCCGGCCAGGCGGACACGGCGATCCACGCTCTGCGGGACATCGCCAAGCACACGCGTGGCGGCATGCAGATCGCCTACCGGATGGACGGGTTCCAGGCGCCACAGCGCCCAAACGGCGTGCCGCGCAATCACCTTGGGCACATGGACGGGATCGCCAACCCCAACGTGACGGATCCCTACGTGGCCGACCGGCTGCTCTGGGTCACCGATAAGACCGACGAACCCGCGTGGGCCCGCGACGGCACCTATCACGTGTTCCGGATCATCCGGATGTTCATCGAGTTCTGGGACCGCGTGTCGCTGAACGAGCAACAGACC
>DATBYI010000438.1:0-6509 GCA_036513815.1 Solirubrobacteraceae bacterium | reverse complement strand
GAGCGCCTGGGGGAAGAACAGCGGGTAGAGCGTCGACGCGCTCGTGCGGCGGATCGTCACCGGCTTCGTCGCCGCGACGAGCGCGCCGGGGGCGCCGTTCTGGTCGGCATAGACGATGCCCCGCACCTGCTCTGAGCCAGGAGCGCCCGTCGGCGTCAGGGCCAGTCCCAGCCACTGCGCGGTCGCCGGCGAGAGCAACGAGTAGTCGTTCACGAGCTTGACGTTCGCGTCAAGGACGGCCGTGTCCGGCCCCTGTTTCAACTGGCCGAGGAAGCTCTCACACGGCCCCTGCCCCAACCGGATGCGCGGCGCCTGATAATCGAACGGAGAGCCGAGTGCCACCCCGTCGAGACGGTAGGCGATCCGATAGAGGCCGGGACCCTGACTAGCGGGGCAGGCGACGTTGAGGTCACGCAGGCCGAGGTCGGTGGGATGCGACAGCGGGAAGGTGATGCACTGTGCCGTGGCGGCGCCCGGGGGTTGGACGCAGAGCTGGGCCGACTGGGCGGGATTGGTCGTGGCCAGGAATGTCGAGAAGGCCGGCTGGTTCGGCGCCGGCGCATTCGAGGTCAAAACGACGACGCAATACGCCTTTCTCACCGGGCCTGCGGCGCGCGTGGCGCACCGATACGTGACCGATTCGCCCGCCGTCAGCGGCACGTGCACCGACTCCGGGAACGTGTTCGCCGTCGTATCGACCGTGTCCTTCTGAGCGGAGATGGTCGTTCCCGCGCAAGTGTCGGCCGTGGTCCAGATCGTGCCGCGGACGGTGGCCGCCGCGTAGCGCCCGCGAGTCGTGAACAGCCCGTGGGCACTGGCGTGCAACAACCGCAACACTCGCGGCGACAGGTTGGCGGCCCGGGCCGAGCTCCCCCGCCCGGACACACACACGACCGGACGCGTCCCGCCGGTCAGGATCAGATTCGTCTGGCCACTGCGAGGCTGCTGCACGATGAACGCGCCGCCATCGAACACGCCCTTCTGGAGTCCAGCCCCGACGGGACCCTCAGAGGCGAGATCAACCGTACCGTGGGTCGTGTCGATGCGCGACCCGACCGGTACCACCACCTGATGCACGAGCGCCACGGAGTGAGACGCCCCCGGCAAACGCACGAACACCTGCCCGCTGACCGGTGCCAGCTCGACCGTCCGGCCGAGACTCGGCCCGGCGACCGTGCTGGCCGACGCCGACCACACGCCGAGCGCGCCCAGGGCAGCAGCCAGCACTCCGATCAGCGACACCATCGCCCAGATCGCACGCCTCACCAACAGCTCTCCAGTTGATTCGTCTTTCACGGCCCCTCGCGGCAACGAGCCTAACCCGCACCCGCGGCGTGATGCAAACGCGCACGCCCGCCACCAGCAAACACATCACCCCGGTCCATCAGTCTGCCCGCTCGTCCACGGCGGGCGAGCGCCTAGCATCGCGGCGGACGATCGCACTCGCCATCCCGCCCGCTCGACGCGGGCGACCGCCTTGGCGACCAACCGCAGCTCCACGAGGACGCGGTGCTCACCGCGGATGAGCAAACAGGTGCTTCGGGCCAGGCTGCGTTTGGTCGCAAAACCAGCGGTGCGATCCACGTTGGTCGGAGCCGAAGGCAGTTGTGCGACGCACCGGTTGGCTGCTCCTCAGAGCTGCGCGAGAAAGCTACCTCCGGCAGGCCGTGTCCGCTCCGTCCCGAGTGGGCGGCAGTCTGGTCAGAGCTGCCGGAGCAGCCTGCTCTCCTCAGTACCGATGCGTGCTAAGGCGACGCGGTGCCTCCATCGCCGCGCTCATATTTATGGAGGTCCTCACAACTGAGTCCAGTGCGCGACCCACCGCACCGTCCGGGTCCGGCCCTACCAAGAGCTGCCCGCGCGGCAGCTCTGTCGGCTCCGCTCGTCACCGGGCACCGGAGATGCGCGCGTCGGACGTCTGGTCCCCCGACTACGAGGTTTCCGGTGGAGGACTACGCGTCGCGTGATTCGACGACCGCGCGTTGGTGCGACTGTCATGGCTCGCGAACCGAAGGAGTGACGTGATGCGCAGCGAACCCAGGAGGTCCCTCAGCGAAGCGGTACGGCGCGCCGGGGCTCACGACGACCGACCACTGTGCCTCGCTTGCGGCGCCCCGGTCGGTAGCAGTGAACCGACGATCAAGATCCGCGGTTCGCTGGTCCACATTCGCTGCGCGGCGTATCGGCGGCGATTGGTGCGCCGATGACGAGCCCACGGAGGGATCCGAACCCGTCAATCCTGCTTGAAACGCAGGAGCCTCGCGTCAGAGAGTGGCCGATCGCGTGGACTGCGCAGGTTTTGAGGCGTTCGACTCACACGAGCGGCCTGCGGCTGCGGTCCCACGCCTATCCGAGTCCGGCATGAAGCGGCTCGATCCCGATGTCCTCGGCGCGCACCGCGGTCGCCTGTTGCGAGCAGCGGGGCGGCTGTGCGGCTCGCGGGAGACCGCGGAGGACCTCGTCCAAGACACGTTCGCCAGGATCCTCTCGCGGCCGCGGTTTCTGCGCGGCGAGGATGAGTTTGCATATCTGATGCAAACACTGCGCAACACCTTCGCGACGAACAGGAGGACCGCGGCTCGCCGCCCTCGTGTGGTCACCACGCTCGAGGGGCTCGATGCGGCCGACCGCCCGACGGCAGCACGCCCAGAAGAAGCGGTGATCGCTGCGCAAGTGTTCCCCGCGATTGCCCAGCTGCCGGAGTCCTTTCGCTTGGCGCTAGTGGCAGTCGACATTGCCGGCCTCTCCTACGGCGAGGCGGCGCGAGTCTTGGGCGCGCCAGAGGCGACGATCACGACGCGACTGCACCGCGCTCGCCGACGGGTGGCACGCGAGCTTGATCCCGAGCGATTCGGCGCTGCGCAACCGAAGGGCACCGGCGAGACCTGCGCTCATCCAGCCGACGGCGCCACGGCCGCGTCGAGGCGAATGACCCGGTCCACCAACACCACACGACGAGCCGCGCGCGCTGCACGCCCGCGCGATAGGAGGGAGACATGAGTATGTCGAGCGCCATCACGCGTCCCGGTCTCGAGACGCTGAAGGGGATGGTCGCTGGTGCGGCCTTTGTACCGGCTGATGGTGGCTATGACGCAGCACGTCTCGTGTTCCACCAGCTCACTTTGATTTCACGACCTCCGCAAAGCGCGGGGCCGAGGCGGTGGCCGGTTCGGCGTTCCGATCAGGAGGCGTTCTTGTCGACTGACAACCCGAGCGATCGTGCAGGGTGTCGTCGCCTTGAAACCGACCGACCCGGCTCGGGATGAGGAGATACATGATGGATACGCTGAGCCGAAACAGACTGGTGGACAAGCTGGTTGAGGCATATGTCGACTGGCTGGAGACGTGCGCCAGCGCGAACGATGCGTATCGCTTCTGGGCGAGCGGAGCTGGCCCCTGTGGCAGCGTCGCGTTCGGGTTGTATATGGCGGCGCTCGACGCGGAGGAGCAGGCTGCCGAAGTCTACGCCGGGTTTGTGAGGCGCGCCGACAAGCTGCCCTGGAACGAGCCCCCTCCAACCGAGCCGCTTGGCGGGCCCGCGTGGGGAGATGGCTGGCCATGACTCCTTCCCGCTACGGCGCTGTCGCCAGAACGCCTGCCGACGCGCGGTTGCGCGCGGCGGCGCCCGTTCACGGCCACCGGACCGTTAGCGACCGGCGCCGGATCCTGGTCTGCGACGCGGACCCCGAGAGCCTGCACGCGTTGCGGGTCGTGCTACACCGGGCGGGCTTCGAGGTGGATGCGACCCGCACCGCAGCGGAGGCGCTCGACCGCGGCGCTCTGCGCCGACCACGGGCCGCGATCATCGAGCTCGTGCTACCCGACGGCGACGGGGTGAAGGTCTGCCGGCGGCTGCGCGAGTGGAGCTCGATGCCGATGATCGTGATATCGGCCGTGGGCGATGAGGACGAGCAGGTGCGCGCGTTCGAGGCTGGCGCGGACGACTACGTGACCAAGCCGTTTCGACCGCGCGAACTTGTCGCTCGCCTGCTCGCAAACCTGCGACGAGCCGAGCCTGAAGGCGAGCAGCCATGCGTGGAGCTGGGCGGTCTCGAAATCGACCTCGCGGCCCGCGTCGTGCGCCGCGATGGTGAGGTCGTCCACCTCACACCGATCGAGTTCAGCCTCCTCGGGGTCTTGATACAGAATCGCGGACGGCTCCTGACCCACAATGCCCTGCTGCAGCAGGTTTGGGGCGCAGCGTACATCGACGCCCGACAGACGCTCCGCGCCCACATCGCGAACCTGCGACGCAAGATCGAGCCAACCGACGGCGAGTGCCTCATTCACACCGGCCACGGGATCGGCTACCGCCTGGCCGACGTGCGACCCGACCGCGCAAGAGACGGACGGCCTGCGGAAGATGTGATCGATCGCGCGCTCACCCGCAGTCGCGTCTCCGCACACGACCCAAGCCCGGCGGGTCGGGCCAGTCCAGCGCACCGCCGTATCTTGGGTGCTCCATATCGTCGCGTGGCATGACTCACTCGGCGAACCCGGCTTCGCCAGCTCTAGGTCGACCAAAGCGGCGACCGGGGTACCGGATCATCGCGGCGCCGGTCTCGAGCGCGCTTTCACGCGTACGTGCGCGCTATGACCGCCGTCCTTCGTCGAGCAGCAGAAGAACTACTCCTGGCCGACGACACGCGGAACCACTGGTCCGACCATCCGGTGTCGATCGACTCTTGCAGCTTGCGTGGCAAGCAGCCGCTGCTCGGGCCGCCTCAATTCCCGGACCGGCGCTTTCGTCCAGAGGGGAAGCGACGGGCAGAGACTTCTGGTGACCGGTCGCCGGCCACGCATTGTGCCCACCACACAAATGGAGGCCGCGGTCACGGAGGACACAGTTCCGGGCGACCGGTCCGAGCCATAGTTCCGCGGCTCGTCCAAGCGGGAAAGATTGGAGGGCTCGCGCTGGCGCCTGCTCGGTCTATGAGAGCGACAGCGCCGGCCTGCTGCCTACCCGACATGAGTCACGCGATCGGCAAGCACCCCGTGACCGCGGAGCCTGAGCCGACCTCGCACGAGGACGATCCGCCGATCGACTCAGCCGGTTTGTGACCCCCGCTGCATGGCACCGGACCGTGTGCCGGCGGTAAGTCAGGCTCACGCCAAAAGGAGAGGACCAGCTGCGCGATTCCAGCACTCGAGGTCCGTGCGGTAGGCGCATCCTTCCACTGGACATCCCGGACATTCAGTTCGCAAGGGCGAACGTCACATCGGACGCCGTCTCACTTGAGGTGTGCGATGTCTTTCGCAATGAGCCCCGGCTATACAACACAATGCTCGGCCGCCGGCGGGGTCGCTCATGCGGTCAGCGTCGGCGCGTGAGCCGATCACAATCTACGCTGTCGAGAGGTCAGAGCGCTTCACTGCTGCTCGCGCAGGCATTGCATAGACGCGCGGGCGGCCCGGACGTGGCTGCCCCGTCGGACGAGACGCGGAACTATGGCTAGGACCGGTCGCACTGCTGCTTCTCGTGGGTGGGGAAGTCGTTCTGAATCGGAACGGTCTTCTCCACGGCTGCGCCCTTCGATTTGTGTCGTGCGCAGAATGATGGCCGTCCGCCCAGCCACGAGGGGCCTCTGCCAAGCGCTTCCCCTCTGGACGAGCTGGGGAACTAGACCGAGCGGTAGGTCGGCTTCTCCTCGTAACGCTTGCAGAAGTCGGGCTCGAGAACGCCGCAGTCCGCCGCCAGCGACTCCGAGAGGTGTGCGATTCCTACATGCGGATGCCGTCTGAAACTACGGCGTCGGTCTCTTCCCCAACGGACGAAGGGAGCAGCCTTGGCACCGGCCTGGCTGCTCCTTTCGTCCACACCAGTAGTGAGCCTGCGGCCGTCCCGAGCTTGTGCAGCCCCTGGCGGAGCGGAAGCCGGCCGTCAGCTAGCCGCGAACGGCAGATGAGACGCGCTTCCCGCGCATAGAGGAGAAGCCCCGAACACGGCGATAGGCCGGCGCGTCGCGACGTTCGCGCCGGCGAGGTGCGGCTGGAGCTGCCGACTTGCTCGGCCGGCAGCTCCGGCCTGTGTTCGAGTGGGTGGTGGTGGCCGCTGTGTGGTGCGTTGGTTGTTTGTCGGGCTGGTTGCGTCAGACGAGGTCGCGGGCACGCAGGCGCCAGGCGGCCGCCGCGAAGACGGCGAGTGTCCAGGCGACCATGACCGCGAGCGCGGGAGCGGGCGACAGCATCCCGTGGGTGCCGCCAAGGACGCCGCCCGGTGCGCCGGCGAGCGGCAGGAGGCGACCGACTTTCGGGACCGCCTGGAAGACGGCGGGCTCAATCGCCGCGGCGATGATGACGAGCCCGACGACGGTGACGATCTGGTTGCGTACCAGCGCGCCGATGCAAACGCCGAGGGGGCCGAGCAGGGCAGCGACGGCCAGGTTGCGCCACAGCACGTCGGCGATGCCGCCGGCGCCCAGCGTTGCCAGCCCGCGGCCTGAGAGGACCAGCTCGCCGACGATGATGGTCGGCACCGTCACGAGGATCGAGAGGGTGATGCCGGCCAC